>JAREAJ010000081.1 GCA_029240395.1 Nitrososphaeraceae archaeon | reverse complement strand
CTTGAGAAGATTTCTTCAATCGATTGCCCTAGGCCATTCTAGAATGGACAATATGAATTCCCACAACTCCTTGATTTGGCTTCAAGATATTCTAAGACCAAAATTTTGGCAACCTGAGTATTTGCTTAAGAGTATGACAGGGTTTATGTTTATGCGTCTTCAGTCTCATCAGGTTCATTAATAACTACATTTAGGTAGTGAAATAGAATTCTTAGTAATCAAATAACATTCAGACCACATGCCTAAATTAACCGTTAGATGCCTCTGCATTATTCGGTCCAAGCTGCTAGGGGGTTGGAATTTATTGCCCCGATGCTTGGCAGATAAACAGATTATTGGTTCAATCCGAGAGTAACGCCGAAGCCTAGTTAACCGGTTAGTTGAATTCCTCTTCTAAGGTCTTCTTTTTGTGGCTCATTTGAAATAGACGGTCAGCTTTTGCTAGCGCATCTTGCTTGCTGAGCTTCTTAAGCATAGATTGCAGAAGTAAATAGTTCTCAGGTATCACCATTCCCGTCTGGTCATCAGAATAGGGTATTTTTACTGTGTCCTCTTCTACGCGAACAACCTCTTGGTGGATATGCACCATATTGGTGTCTCCATGAGAAAATCCCATTTCCATAGCTTTTTTCCTTACTTGAGCAGTTCCTGATGCCGAGTTCAGAATCGCAATCCCAAATTCTTTTCTGAAAGTTTCTATAATTGAATCCTTGTTCGGCGCCTTTGTTTTAAATCTTATTGACATCTGGTGTAGGTGCATCATTCTTGAAGGCACCTTGTAGGCATCAACATATAGGTTTGCTGTGGGTATGAAATCCTTAACATCGTCCTGATGATGAGGATTAACGTCCCACTCAATCGAATCCTTCACTTGCTTGGAATCCTCCAGATCTGCCCATCGCCTTATCAGTGCTACGTCGAACCGTGTAATTTCCTCCCCGAATGTTTCGATCATAGGTTGAATAATTCTTCCCATTCCTGAGACGTTGCAACTCCCTTGAATGACATACGTTCTGCCACTCGCTTTTTCATAGTTGACCCTCGAATTATGAATCATATCTGCGACCGAATACTTGCCATGTCTGTGTTCGCCGCCCTGGAAAATTGCTGGCTTATTCATAGGATTATATATTTTCCTTTTGTTAAGAAATCCCCCACCCTCTTTTGCTGCATCTATAACTATATCACATCCTTCTACTGCTTGCTCTATAATCCCGATAGGTCTATAGCTCTTTTCTGTAAATTCCTCCATTTTCTCTTTTGGAACATAAATATCCAAACCATTTTGAAGGGCCTCCTGAGTTTTTTTATCAGCAGTATATTTCGCGATACCTAAAAGCTGAATCTCTTTGTCACCCAAAATAGCGCTGGCAAGTCTGCGACCTATGTTACCGTAACCGTTAATGAAGACTCTAGTCAATATGGATCACAAATGAAGTTAAGTTGGATGTATGTTAGACATTTAATATAGCTTGCGAGTGAATGGTTAAAGAACGGGTGACTTGGCTATCGTTGAAAAGTCGGAAACTAAGATAATTCATCAGGGAATTATTAATCGTTGTAATTTCTCTTCCGACGTCCCCTGTACACAAGGGAGGTCATTAGATATATACTCCCGTCTTCTTAATTTAGAGAGTTGCCTTCGTTGATATCCTATAAGGTTTTTATGCTAATTCTCCTCAAAACCATAGTGATAGAGGGCGTTGAGGATTCTAATTATAGATAATTATGATTCGTTTGTCTACAATATCGCCCAGTTATTGGGGAAATTGGATACTCAAGCCATAGTAGTACGGAATGACAAAATAAGTTCTGATTCTGTCCAAAAACTTGATCCGGAGGGTATCATTATATCACCAGGACCCGGACATCCCGCTGACAGAAAATACTTCGGAAATTGTACAGATATTATAGTCAAATTAGGACCAATAACACCTATTTTGGGCATTTGTTTAGGACATGAGGGGATAGTCAATGCATTCGGGGGCAACATAATAAATGCCAAAAGGGTTAGACACGGAAAGACTAGCCCAATAAAATACGCAACTAGCAAACTATTTGTAGATATAACAAACCCATTTAAGGCTACACGATATAACTCTCTTGTTGCGGACCCAAAAAATATACCTCACTGTCTGGAGATAACCGCTCGAGCACTCGACGACGGTGAAGTGATGGGAGTTAGACATAAGCAATACCAAATAGAAGGGATTCAGTTTCATCCTGAATCAGTTCTAACCGCTAATGGCCCACAAATACTTCAAAATTTTATAAATATGTTAAAAAAATAGCTCCGATGCAAGACTTTCCTCGGATTATACGAAAGCTAGTATCTAGAAAAGAGCTTTTCGAGGACGAGATAGTTTATGCTTTGAATTTAATACTTGAGGGCAAAGCATCTCAAGCCTCTACCGCATCCTTTCTAGTAGCCCTTAGTATGAAAGGAGAAACAGCGGACGAACTTAACGTAATGATGCGAGTAATTAAAGAACATGCAATCAGAATTACTCCAAAAACTAGCGGAGCAATGATCGACATCTCCGGAACGGGAGGTGGCCAGGTAAACACGTTTAATATTAGCACTGCTTCTGCAATAATTGCAAGCTCGGCCGGAGCAAGGGTAGCTAAGCACGGCAACAGGTCGTCATCAGGTATCTGCGGGAGTGCGGATTTTATGGAACAGGTTGGACTAAACCTAGAATGTCCAATACCTGACATAGTTAATTCAATAGAACAAATCGGGTTTGGCTTTCTTTATGCGCCAAAGTTTCATCCCGCCTTACGAAATGCTGCGTCTGCCAGGAGGGCAATTGGAATTAGAACTATATTCAATATTATCGGTCCGCTTAGCAACCCATGCACCCACTTGAGCGGACAATTAATAGGCGCTCCTGACGCGAAGATAATTGAAATGTTAGCCATTGCACTACAACATTCTGATACCGAAAATATAATGTTAGTAAATTCACGGGACGGCCTAGACGAGCTTTCCAATACTTGTGAAAACAATATCACGTGGATAAGTCAGAGAGAAGTAAAACACATTAGTCTCCA
>JAREAJ010000026.1 GCA_029240395.1 Nitrososphaeraceae archaeon | reverse complement strand
TAGGGTGGCAATACTTGCCGCTAAGCGCATTTTTAAGGCAAACTTAACCGGAAGTATACTACTTTAAATGGGTTGCAGCTATCAAGATCTCCCATGGCACAAGTTGCGGCAGACCTTGCAGAGAAAATTACCCAATTAAAACAAGCAAAAAAAGCTGTAATACTTGCCCACAACTATCAATTGCCTGAAGTTCAAGATATCGCTGACTTTGTGGGCGACTCATTGGCCCTTTCACAAATGGCCGCCGGAACTGCTGCTGATACTATAGTCTTTTGCGGTGTCCATTTTATGGCTGAAACGGCTGCCATTATTTGCCCTGAAAAACAAGTACTAATACCAGATCTTGAGGCAGGCTGCTCCCTTGCATCCAGTATCAATGCCGACGAATTGGTTTCCTGGATCCACGAACACCCAAATGCGATAGTAGTCAGCTACGTCAATACTACTGCTGAAGTTAAGGCCTTGTCTGATTATTGCTGTACGTCTTCCAATGCTGTTCGAGTGGTAAATAGCATCCCCGCCGATAAGGAGATATTGTTTTTGCCAGATATGTTCCTAGGGTCTTATGTTGCAGATATTACCAAGAGGAAAAATATGTTCGTTTGGCCGGGTGAGTGTCATGTTCACGCAGGTATCAGAGCTCAAGACATCAATCAGATGCTTAGGACGAATAAAACTGCAGAGTTACTTGTCCACCCAGAATGCAGTTGTACCTCTTCGACTCTTTATGACATAGGTTCAGGTCAAGTGCAAAAAAATGCCCATATTTTGTCTACCGAAGGCATGATGAAGTATGTACGGAGCTCCAGCGCTAAACAGTTTTTGATTGCGACTGAAACTGGGATATTGCACCGGATGCGAAACGAAAACAGGCAGAAAGAATTTATACCTATAAAAGATGACGCCGTATGCAAATACATGAAAAAAATTACGCTTGAGAAAGTGTACAACTCCATTTGCAATGGAGTTTACGAGGTGAAAGTTCCAGATAGGATTGCCGACAAGGCACGACTTTCAATACAAAGAATGATAGAGTTGGCATAAATTCGATGGCTTTAGCGCCAGCTATATCGTTCGCACTGGATAGAACTAAAGGGCATTACACAATCGTACAGATTATGATTTCTATTTTGTAGAAAGATTGTCCAATTAGGTCCGAGGATATAAGACAATACTTCGGTCGGGATCCAAGCCTCAGTTTTTCATCAAAATGGATAGACTGTAGTCGATAGCCCTCGAAGAATGAGTTAGGTAACCGACTGATATGATGTTAGGTTTCGCCTTTGCATAATCTATAACGTTACCAAGGTTTATGCCTCCAGATAACTCTATTTCCACCTCATCACATGAGTGGAGCTCTCTTATCGCTCTTACCCCTCTTTCCGCTTCAGAAGGACTAAAATTATCCAACATAACTACATCAACTCCAGCGTTGGCAGCACGTACTGCCTCCTCGATGCTCTTCACCTCGCATTCTATCCTGATGGCTGACCCTACGTTGTCCCTTGCTGTCTGTATGGTTCGTTCTATTGATTCCGCGGCTGCCAGGTGATTATCTTTTATCAAAACCATATCATCTAGCCGCATTCTATGGCTATAACCCCCTCCTATTGATATTGCTTTCTTGTCAAAGTATCGCAGCCCTGGGGCTGTTTTTCTAGTTCCTGCTATTTTTACCTCAGGATAATATTTGTGAGTTAAATTAACAAATTCTCTTGTAATTGTGGCTATTCCACTCATTCTCATAATTAGATTTAGAGCGGTCCTTTCTGCTTTTAGCACTGATCTTGCTTCCCCTATAATATTCATTACGATATCACCTTTCCTTACTGCTGAACCATCACGCAAAGCCGGTTGGGCGTTGCAACCGCATATGTCAAAAACGGTCTTTGCTTCCTCAAGACCACAAGTTATGGAACTACTAGGACTGGTGCACGCAACTGTGGCGTGAACTACCGTATGGTTCGGGACGACATTATTGCTCGTGATATCCCCCGTGCCTATATCTTCTTGTAGAAAATGCAATATCAATTTACGAACATCAAGATAGCTGGAAAAAGCGCCCATCTTGATACCTTTAGGATACCTTTAATGCATACTTGTGTGAGGCATGGATCTCCAATAATGATGCCACTTTCGATTTATTGGCATCAAATATCAGAATAATTCCGTACCAATCTGGAGTTAGTTCGGTGGATTTGCAAATTGGACAGACCTTGCCTACGGTTACCGCCCTACACTTCTTGCATGCCAACTCTCTAGGCACCTACTTGTTCACACTCCCCTTCTTCTCCTTTGTTGGCAAAGGGGGCTGTGGTTGTTTAGCCTTCTTTATTTCCTGTTCAATCCACTCTAATGCTCCGAGAAATGGTTGTCTGCAAGTTATGCCGATTTTGCCCATTGCTGCTCCCTTACCTAGGCTTACTGCGGTTACTCTCGAACGGATTCGAGATCCAATTTTCAAAGATCTGGCACTCTGATTAGCTATGATTACTCCCTGTTTGACATCACTCCTAAGGTAATCATCGGTAATTTGTGAAAGGTGTAATAATGCATCAGTTGGTCCGATTCGGACAAATGCACCGAAATCCGTAATCTCTACTATTTCGCCTTCAACTATTTCCTGTAATACTGGAAAGTATGTTAAAGCCTTGAAACCAACCTTGTGATAGGTCGCGCCGTCACCGGCGATGAGCTTCCCTGTGGAGTTAGCGTAAGCGTCTATTATCGTTACTATGTATCCTATTTCAGGACTAATCATGCTCTCATATTTCTCCTTGAGGATCCCAATTGCAGTGTCCTTTAGAGAATTTGTTAGCTTGCTAGGAGGAATTCTGACTACGTCTGACATATGTATGATTGCAAACATTCCTTTGATTACAAGACTTGGGTACCCAGTTCAATTTATGAACCTTTTGATACTCCAACACTTTTTTAACTTCTACTATGCTGAATAACGAGAAGAGCCGTCTTTGATATCGAATTTAAGAGATGAATCGGTGATTTCAAATCTCGCATCTATATTCAATATTGTCTTGAGAGCAGAATGAAAGAAAGCTTGAAAAAAAATTGAGCCTTTTCTACCCAAACGATGTCTTATTACAATTACTCTACCGTCAGGCTGAAATATCTCATCGAAAGTACCCAGATGACCATACCTGCAAATAATCTTCTCTATATATTCAAGAACAGAATGCTCGTTTAGTTCCTTCTTCCAAAACATAATTGTATCAGAGGGGATAATTTGACCTAGTTTTGTCCCCATTGAGTACACGGAGTCGTCATCATATGTGTCCAGGAGGTAGGTGAGAAATTCGCGGTTAATGACGATCATATCTATTTTGGACAAATAACGTGTAAACTCGCAATATCTTCGTAGTATTACTCCAACTAACGCATTAACCGAAATCCCCATCCTTTCTGCCTCTTCGTCTAGAATTTGTGATAGCTGATTTTCAAATCTGAACGACCTGGTAACCGTAGAGGTACGAGCATCACTATTCACATCAGATCGCATATCACACTCTATTGCCAAACTGACTTATGTAATTTGTGTTCATCTTCGCTGCTATGTAGCTATTTGCACGCTAATTCCCTCTCTTGTACACATATTCCTTATATGGTCTATACAATTCCATGGTGTTAATGGATATAAGATATGTGTTTAAACCGCTTCAAACTCGTTTGTTGGAGGTAAGCCAATTTGATTAATTCTGAACAGGGTACAGTATCCTTAGAAAAAGAGGAATGCAGTCTATGCAACAGCAAAGCAGTTGTCTACGATGCTGACAGCAGCGAGGTGATATGCAGTGCCTGCGGAATGGTTTTGCATGATAATATTGAATCATTAACGCCCGAATGGAGGGTTTATTCTAATGATGACATGGAGAGTAAAAGTAGAACTGGAATGCCTACTTCTCTCGCTTTTCACGATATGGGACTTTCGACATTTATCTCATATTCTAATGTAGATGCTAACGGTGCCACAATTAGCCCAGAACAGCTTAGCAAGGTACAGAGAATGCGGAGATGGAACAAAATTTCTAGCAATAATAGAAGTTACCATAGGAATTTAAAAAGTGCCTTTGCGATTCTTGGCACAATAAAAGATAAGCTATTTTTAAATGATGCATTAATAGAAAAATCTGCATACAATTATCGCAAGGCACTTGACAAGCGCATTATTAAAGGCAGGTCGATTCGTGCTCTCGTGGTCGCATCGGTATATGCAGCATGCAGGGAGTTGAATGTTCCTAGGACCCTTGACGAGATTGCGAATACGGCAAACACCGATTCAATATTTGCCGGAAAGTGCTACAGGCTTTTGGTGCGGTACATGAAACTTCACTTACCCGTAATTGACTCCAATGCTTATCTCGCCAAGATAGCAAATAAGGCCAAGGTAAGCGAACTTTCGTACCGACGGGGCCTTGAGATGCTTAGCATAATTAAAGAAAACCCAATCTCTCATGGAAAGGATCCAAACGCGCTGGCAGTTGCAGTACTTTACGCTGCCTGTCTCAAGGAAGGAGAGAAAGTAAGCCAGGCCCAGATAGCAGTGGCGGGTGACACGAGTATCGTAACGTTAAGGAAAAGATTCCAGGATGTAAAAAGGCTCTTTCCTTAGATAGAAAAGGGCCTGAAGGATTTAAATAGGCTGCTAGGCAATTTTTTGATTAGGTATGGCAACAGTTGAGCAAGTCCTTTCTTCTCTACGGAAAGTCGTAGACCCAGAACTGCATAAGGATATTGTGTCCATGGGCATGATTAAGGATCTCAATATTACGGATGGAAATGTCTCTTTTACGTTAGAGCTGACCACTCCAGCGTGTCCTTTTAACGATGATATTGAGAGGGACGTCCGTGCCGCGATATCAGAAATAGGGATACAGAATTTAAATTTAAAAGTTACTGCACGGGTAATGGAAGGGCGAGCCATATCGATGGACGAGTTGATTCCCGATGTAAAAAATATAATTGCAATTGCTAGTGGCAAGGGAGGAGTAGGCAAAACAACAATTGCGGTAAATCTGGCACTCGCTCTGGCTGAAACTGGAGCGAAGGTAGGGCTTTTGGATGCAGATATTTATGGACCCAGTGTACCTCTTATGATGGGAGCCGAGGCAAGTCCTCAGGTCATAAATAATAAGATTCAGCCGCCAAACGTTGAAGGAGTTAAAGTCATTTCTATGGGTTTTTTTTACGAGCAGTCACAGCAAGCTGGCATTTATAGGGGACCTATTATTTCAGGAATCATAAAGCAATTTTTAACAGACGTTGCGTGGGGATCTCTTGATTATCTTATTATAGACCTGCCACCAGGGACTGGGGATGCTCCATTAACCATGGCTCAAACTATTCCTGTTACTGGAATCATAATAGTAACTACTCCTCAAGATGTGGCCATGAATGTGGCAGTCAAGGCTTTGGGAATGTTCAGCAAACTGAATGTACCAATCGTAGGGGTTATAGAGAATATGAGCTACATGCTGTGCCCCCATTGCAACGAGCAAATAACCATATTTGGTGAGGGCGGGGGCAAAAAAATAAGTGAAAAATATGGCATCCCTTTTCTTGGAGAAATTCCATTGTCTCCCCAGATCAGGGAAGGAAGTGACAAAGGTAAGCCGGTTATAATTTCTGATGCAGATTCAATCCAAGCAAAGGAACTAAGAAAAGTAGCCAAGACAGTAGCAGGTCGAATAAGTGTAATTGCAGCGGATCTAAATTCAAATCAGATAGCGTCAAATGAATCGACGTTGGCTCCTTCAACCACAGCCGCTGATTAGTAATGGTTCTCCCTCATGAACTAGATAAGTTACTTAAAGAACCGTTTGGGGAACTTGTAAATGACAAGACTATAACAAAAAAAAAATTCAATGTTATACAAAAGATGCTCGCATCCTAGTGACGGTTGGCGATGCTACAACAGCAAGGTTGCTTTTATTTGGAATAGTTCCGGATCTCTCAGTCATTGATGGAAAAGAAAGGAGATCAAGAACTAGCAGATCTAAATTAGTTGCACTTATCGAGGATGGAGATTCGAAGAATTTATCGTTCCTGCATTGTTCGAATAAGCCAGGATCAGTATCAAGAAGTGCCATTGCAACAATCAGAGAGGCATTGAAAATGCCTTTCCCAGTCAGAATACTAGTTACCGGTGAAGAGGACTTGCTTGCGCTACCATTATTTGTCATAGTACCGAATGGATCAGTAGTCCTTTATGGTCAGCCCCTTGAAGGTATGGTCATAGTTAGGATAAACAAAAAAATTCGTCGCAAAGCTCGAGAGCTGCTATGTAGGATAGGAGCTCCCGTTAGTCAAAAGTTAAGACGATAGCTCTACTTTGGACGAATGCTTATTTTTGGTTGTGCCCATTTACAAATCAACACAGCCGCTATCGAAGGGTGGCTCTCGTATGACGCAACTAGCAAGCTCGTGCGACATCAGGTCCTGTTGTATCTGTCCATTATTTTTCAAGCGGGTTATGAATTATGACACTCACAGCCACATGGGGACAATGCAATATCAAAAGAGCAATCATGAGTACATTCACCCGTAGACTCCGTCGGCCAACTGCCAGGACAATCGGAATGGTTGCCACGCTTACAAAAGAATGTCAGGTTCAAAACTATAATTCGTTGTGTATTTTAACATATAATACTTCCGCGAAATAATAATACAAATAGTTGGAATAGTTTTGTCAGTTATCGTGTTCATGATCAATAGAGGTCTAGGGTCTTTGTTTAATAATATGAAATAGCCCACCCAAACTGGCGCTACGCTTTACTCTTGGGCTCTGAATGAGTATGACCCCGATGTCTTCTTAGGCTCCAAAGTCCTAGGATTACAAATGCGATGCCGATCACTAATATAAGAACATCTGCCCAGAAAAGCAGCGCCCAGACAGAATTTACTGATCCTGCTATAATAAATAATGTCGCTAAAAAGATAAGAGCTATCCCTGTGATGGTTTCCCCATTTATTCTCTCCATAATAATTGTTGTAGAATTGGATTAATATAAACAATATTTTCGTGATCCTCAGATTTCAATACAAGAGACCATAGGTCCGAATATTTGCACAGTACCACGCTCACTTTAGAATGAATCCTTAAACTTCTGGAACAGTTATTCCTGCCGCTGGCTTAATTATGACCTTTATTTTGCAGCTTGACATAATGTCCTTGCACCTATTGCGGATTGTGACCTCTGTTACCCCAGCAAGTGTAGAAATGTCCATCTGCAAAAGATTGATCCCGAGTAACAAGGCAGCCAGGTAAATATATGCCGCTGCTAAGCCATTTGGTGCTTTGCCATCAGCTATAAGATTACTGTTAGTCTTGTGTGCGAGATCTATTGCAAGCCTCTCTACTTTCGTATCAATTTTTGCCATATTGGTAAGTTTTGCGATATATTGATCAATTGAGAGACTCACGGGAATAGGTGTATGATGATTGACCGGCTGAGGGCTTTGAGAAGGGGATGGTATGCTTGGAGTAGAGATATCATCCGACGAATTGTGCGTTGTGAAAACCCCCATTTCAATCACCATCATCCGGTAGTATTTCGACGCAAGTTTCAATGTGGATCTGTCACTTTCCTGTATACCTTCAGCCCTTACGATCTCCTCAAGCGATCGTACAATCGAACACCTTTTGCATGCTAGATAAATTGAGGCCGCTGCTATACAAGCGATTGATTTTCCCTTTGCCTCGCTCATTGTTTCATAGTTTCTGTATAACATAGCCGCGGTCTCCATAACTGTTTTCGAGAGTGACATTATAGAGCAAATTTCATTAATTTTGGACAGGACATTTGAAAGTCTTCTTTCTTTTGGAGATGCGACCCTTATTCTTGAATGCCATTTGCGCATACTATTCATCTGTTCTGCTATCTGATGGTTAATCGATTTTCCACTATAGTCCCGCGATCCAAGACCAATCTCAGTTCTTAAGCCATAATCATGTAGAGAAACACTTGTATATCCGCTAGCACGTGTATTTTTTGACTTTTCTTCAGAATCAATTGAATGGGACTCAGGGCCATAATCTAATCCTTGCTCCATAACCACATAACCGCAGCCTGGGCATATGTGCTCTCCCTTACAATGATCATGAATCAGAAGTGATTGACATTCAGGACATCTACTATTAAATTCCGATGTCATAATACTCATGTCCACATCGAGGATTCATATCTACGATTCATATCAATGAATTAGCAGGAGTAATTGTAAAAATTCGTGAGCTGATGTTCCCCGGGCTTATGCCCTTGTGAAGTCCCCGGTCCTTATATTGATCAATCAAAAGACGGGCCCCCGGTGATTTTATGCCATAACTGTTCACAGGATTCTGCTATCAACATAATGTTGATTCGATAGAGAATAGCATTATATTTATTCGGATATGTCATAAGAATTTACTGTCATAGGAAATAAATCTAGATAATATTGGTGAATGGCCGTATAGAAGATTTCATGCTCCGTTGTTGACTCCCTTTTTATTCATAAAATTTGACAATTGGATTTAATACCTCAACCAATGTTAGAACATCATGACCCATTGCAACCGCCATTTAGCACCTAATACTAGAGCTTGCTTGCTAGAACAAAGAGGCAGACAATATGTCTAGAAAGTTGGCTATCTTCTTAATCTGGATGTTAGGATTTGGGATAGGATTCTTAGGATATTCAGTACTTCCTGGATTGACAGATTGGTTTTCACATGCACTGCCAAACTATTTGAGCCAATCAATGATCGGAGCCCTAATTGCTGGTGTGGTGGGTTCTGCTATTAGTACCTTTACCATAGTATGCTGGGCTAATCGGACAGCCTAGTATCAATCCCAAAGTTTTGTTGGTTGACTGGACAGCGATCTCCCAAAAGATTGACTTATTGTCTTATATTTGACACCAAGTCATTCGGCATTTCTTGTGACACTGATCTCAGCTCCAAAAATATCCCCTGCAAGCTTGTATTCCAATTGCAAATAAAATTTTTCACCATCTTCGTGTGATTATCTCTGGTAGCAATGCTATGTTGGGACCAGCGAGACTAGGTCAAACCACCTATTGCTATCCATATAGTTTTTCTTCACGAGGAAACCAGATTTTTCTGCCAACCGTTTGATTTGGCTTATAGAGTACTTGTATGAATTCTCGCTATGAATCATCTCACCTCTTTTCAAGCTAACGGTCTCATCCAAATCTTTTATATAAATTTCTTGATCACACTTGGATACGATAAACATTTCTATTCTCTTATTCTTCCTATTGTACGCTGCATAATGGAAAAAGTTTCTGATTCTAAACGTTCCCCCTAGATCTTTGTTAATACGCCTTAGCAAATTTAAGTTGAATTTTGATGTCTTACCTGCATTATCATTGTAGGCTGCTTCCAACATTTCTATGTCTTTTTCTAGGTCGAAGCTGATGAATAAATTATCTTGGGTTTCCGTTCTCATAGTGGACCTGATGGATGTGAGGAAGGATTCAGTCTCATTTGGTTCAAAGTTTCCGATGCTCGAACCTAGAAAAAACATCACCTTTTTCTTTGGGATGCTATTGCTTGCATCAATCAGGTTGGAAATCTTGTCTAGTCCTCCAAGATAATCGGATGAAATAGCTATAACACCCAAGTTTTTGAATTCCAAAGAGATTTTTTGTACACTAGAAATAAGAGCTGTTTGGGAGATGTCTATTGGAAAATATACGACAGAAATTCCTTGTTTCAAAAACTGCCTAAGAAGCAATCTTGTTTTCAATGAACTACCGCTTCCAAATTCAATCACACTGGCTGACGTGCAATTAAGATT
>JAREAJ010000025.1 GCA_029240395.1 Nitrososphaeraceae archaeon | reverse complement strand
GATCTCTGATACTATGTCACTTAATCTCTACAAATCTATCGCTACCTCTAATGGTGAAAAAGGCGAAGACTTACTTGCAAAAACCAGAATTACTCGCAAGCAATATTATTCGAGGCTGTCTAATTTGACAAAAGCTGGACTAATTAAGAGAAAACACGGGCGATACTCTGTGACTGCCTTTGGTAAGGTTGTCTATGACTCTGAAATAGCGATCGAAAATGCATTCAATATTTACTGGAAATTAAAGGCAATTGATTCAATTGGCATATCAAACGAACTCCCCAAAGAAGAGTATTCAAAAATTGTCGATGCCTTAATAGATAACTATGAAATCAAAGATATGCTAATAAAGGGAGATAGGATCAAGGATAAAGCGTCCTTGGTAAAAAAACCGGGAGAAATTTCCAAATATCCAAAGGCAGCCAATGTTGAGAAGATGAGCCCGGCCAGCTAATTGTTATCCCATTGATTTTATAACTGGAGGGAAATTGCTCCATTACTCCTGACCACCTTCGACTGCGGGATTATTGCTCTCTTTCTTAAAGATACCCCTAGGATTGTTAGCCTGCTACCTTATGCAGGTCTCACTTCTAATCTTGCATCTACATTCCTAATTTCGTTATTTGGTCCAACCAAGGTAAATTGTAGCTCATCTCCTACTTCTTTTCCGCTCAAAAGGCTTCGGAAGTCATTGAGGTTTCGAATGGAATTGCCGTCTATGCGAATTATTACATCACCACCGATAGGAATTTCTGACCCACCAATAACTTTTAGACTGTTACCGCCCTTAATTCCTGCCTTTTCTGCAGGTCCGCCGGGGGCTACTTGCAATACCAGCAGTCCAGATGATTCAGCTAATCCAATTTCGTTTGATAAGTCTGGTGAGATCTCGACCGCTGATATCCCAAGCCATGGCTGACCTTGACCCGTAGACGAGCCAGAAGAAGAAGGACCTGCAATGGATCCCACATAGGCAAACGACAAGCCAACTATTGCAACTAAAATAAAAATTGGGATTAGTAGCTGGCTAGTTATGACAACCACAGATTTCATATGCAGGGAAAGAATAACAACATTTCGGACCATGCGCTCTGTATCTACTTGACAGGGACTGAGAAATGCTCCGTACCTTGAACAGACTCCTTAACCGCATATAAAATAGATATTTTATCTGGCTAATTTTTGCTTCAATTTGAAGGCAGGCAAAATGAATATGAGCACAATTAAACCTCCCAAAAACCACGCATTTGAGAATCCAAAATGGTCCACTGAAAAAGAGAAAAGGACGGGAATCCAAAAGGCACCAAACAACGAAATACCATTAACAAAGCTTACGGCTAGCGTTTGATATTTGGGGTTTAAACCTTGGGTGTTACTTGTCCTCTTTGCCTCAGCATAAACTATAACAAATCCGGCGGATAAAAATACTGCCGAGACAATCATCGAAGGGATTAAGACGTATACTGAGGGAACTGACATTCCATAAACGCTAGTCGCCGCGGCTAGACCAGAGATAATCAAAATATTCTTCGCTTTTTTTGTCCTGTCATACAAACGGCCAAAAACCGGAGAAAACAGAAGCGCGATTATTAGGTTCAGACTTCCTATAAAACCTGCAAGGGCGAGATCTATTTTCAAGCTACTGACCATGTAGTAGACAACAAAAGTCAAAATGATACTAGAACCCGCCTGAAAGGAAAGTAATGTTAGGCCTAGTATAACTAGAGATCTATTAAATATTGTCTGCCGTAATCCTGATAGAGTTATCCCATCTCCAGCCTCGGGAGATTTGGTAGCCGCTACATCAAGATTGTCAGCTACATTTTGAATTGGGATTCTTTCATCGTGCCTCTTGATACTTGGTCTCGCAACTAAAGCAGAAATAACTAATACCAAACCGGTAACCAGACCCAGCACTCCACCAATAATGAGGCTTGTCCTCCAACCAAAAAGTTGAGCCAACATCACCCACCCGAAGATACCTATAATTCCTCCTATAGCATGTGCCGAGTTGATCAACCCTATTCCGAGACCTTCAGAGCGCTTGCCCAAATACTTTGATATCATAATTACACTAGGTCCAAAAAAGCACGCCATTCCCAAGCCTACAACGAATCTTAATATAACTATCTGAAGAATGTCATTTGAAATACCCGTAAGGAGGGCACAAAACGATGCGATCAAAATTCCGGACACCGCTGTTTTACTAGCACCATATCTCGCAGCCAAGATGCCGGCCGGTACCTGAAATACACCTACTCCAATGATAAAACTCGCTGTAACTAACCCAAGCATAGATACATCTTGTTTCAGATCCAATGCGATTAAGAAAAAAATAGATGCGATATTGAACCAATTAGCAGAATAAAATACTCTGGCTAGTAGCAGTGAGATTATCTGAAAACTGTTATGGTTCTTTTTCTTAGAAATCATACATAAGTATCATATTTGTATTTGCTGTTTTCAAACAAAAATAATAATACAAGTATAGGGTTGACTGACTGATAAACCAAAGACACAATATAACATGTGTATTTTGGTTTTATAGATATCCCTATAAACAGTCAGGAAAAAAACATAATTCAAGAGCACGCCCAGGGCCTAGGATCTTACTCAACAGTGGGAAAACTTTAATGAATCACAGCATTCTATGTTGAACCTGAACATTTGGATCTTTCGCTGCTTATCGGTACATTTGAGGAAATGGAAAAAACAACAAGTCGAATTAGTCTTACTGGCAACCTAGTTGATCTATTTAAGAACACGCCGGGGGAGATCATTGATAAGGTTGTGTATCTCATCCAAGGAAAGCTAGCGCCTGACTACGAATCCTTGGAGCTGGGGCTGGCAGAAAAAATGGCTCTCCGTGCTATTGCTTATTCTTCAGGCTCATCCCTTTCTTCCGTTGAGAAGGCTTACCACCTCACCGGTGACATAGGTGACGCAGCAGGACAAATAATGAAATCAAGGAATCAAACCACCTTGCATTCTGACCCAATGACTGTGGAGAGGGTATTCTCAACGTTAGAAAAGATTGCTAAAACTGCCGGCCCAGGATCCCAAGAATCCAAACTCAGACTTTTAAGCAGCATACTTAACGATACTGAGCCTCGCGAGAGCCGATATATCATGAAATTTGTTATGGGTACGCTGCGCCTGGGCATTGCCGACTTTACAGTTATGGATGCGCTGGCTTTGGCCTTTACTGGATCGAAATCCAATAGAACACTGCTTGAAAGAGCATATAACGTGACTAGCGATCTTGGGACGATTGCTACGACCTTAGCAAAGCAAGGACTTGAGTCAATAAAGTCATTGCAAATCGTGTTATTCAAACCGGTTCGTCCGATGCTAGCCGAGCGCGTAACGACTACCGAGGACGCCCTAGAAAGGATGGACGGACACGGATTAGCAGAATATAAGCTAGATGGAGAAAGAATTCAGGTTCATAAGGACTCCAATAACGTGGAGCTCTTTACGAGAAGATTGGATAGAATCACTCACCATTTCCCTGATATAGTGCAGTCAGTCAAGTCCCTTTCCGTTAATGAAGCGATCATGGAGGGTGAGGTGGTAGCCATTGATATTAGCACTGGGGCCTATCTTCCCTTCCAACTCCTCATGCGTAGGCGCAGGAAACACGGGATAAATGAAGCAATGGAAAATTACCCAGTTGTGATAAACTTCTTTGATCTTTTATATGTA
Organism: Nitrososphaeraceae archaeon; assembly: GCA_029240395.1. GTDB lineage: Archaea > Thermoproteota > Nitrososphaeria > Nitrososphaerales > Nitrososphaeraceae > TH5893. Next base: position 6,080 of record JAREAJ010000025.1, on the reverse strand, counting down.
AATGGAAATGACACGACATCAATGCCACTGTCCAAGAGACGTGCCTTGTTGGAGGATATAATTAATAACGACACAAGAATAAAGAAATCTTCCTTACAAACAGCAAAAAGCAGAAGTGATGAGGCCCGTACTATTAGCGAAAACGATGGCTCTGATATTTCTGTTAGACAGCAAAACAAAAATGGTGATGACTATCATAATAGAATGAAACTAGTCCCGCAAGCCAACGTGACTGAACCACTTCAAGTTGAGAAGTTCATGGCTGCGGCAATAGAAAACGGCTGCGAAGGATTAATGGTGAAACACCCTAACAGCGCATATCGAGCCGGAGCTAGGGAGTTTGCTTGGGTGAAACTTAAGAGAGAATATAGATCAGAGCTTGCCGACACGCTAGACCTGGTGGTTGTTGGAGCACTATATGGGCGAGGCAGAAGGGTTGGAAAATATGGCGCGCTGCTTTTAGCGGCATACGATACAAAGGCAGATCAATTCAGAAGCACAACTAAGGTAGGTACGGGTTTTACAGATGAGAGCTTAGGACAATTCTTCAAGGACTTAGAGAGGCATATAATACCCCATAAACATCCTCGCGTGGACACAGGAATGAAAATGGATGTTTGGTTTGAACCCGAGATGGTTATCGAAATCATAGCCTCTGAGATAACCTTGAGTCCGGCTCACACGGCCGGTATAAATTCTCTGAAGGAAGGTTTTGGTTTAGCATTAAGATTTCCTAAATTCACTGGAAAGATACGAGACGATAAAAAACCAGAAGATGCTACGGCTGTTGGCGAACTGATCACTATGTACAAACAGCAATCCCGATCATCCAAATAGGCCAAACTGGAAATGCTTGATAGAGCGGTGTAATGCCTGTCTTGATTTCAAGTGCTTCACTAAAAAGAATCTCAGTGGTGTAATAATGCTTTGGACAAAATGAGAGAGGAACAGTCTTCGATTTTAGGTTATCTCGATCTCGCAAAAAAGCAATAACACACGGACTTCCTATATTCTCATCTCTTGAGCAATCTTTATCTTTGCCTGACAATTCCTTAATTCAAGTCCTCTTGCGAACCAGGAAACAAATTTGTCCTCGAATTTTTTACCTCTTGATTCTTCAATCTGATCAGAATATCTCTGGTATAATTTTTCAACGAACTGTCCAGCAATAAATAACTTGGCAAAAGACCATCCAGCACTTGATACAGGAGGGTCCAATGTATAGTACTCTTGATTCTGAGGATTATGAGTTTCACCATGTACGGATGCCCGATAGTCACATAGCATCTTCATTACAATTTTTGAATCGTCATCAAAGTTTGTTGTTTGAAAGTCAAGGATAAAGGTCCCTATCCCAGTTACTGTCAAGCTGTTCTTATTCACCGTAGTTGCTGTTAATTTTGGGGCGATACATTTGTCGGAATTCTTAACACAACTTACTAATCTAGCTTTGCTTTACAATAAGAGCGCACTTCCTGTAAACTCGAAAGTCCCTGAGCTCATCCCCAATCGCAATGGTTCTATTGCCGGGCAGAACCGCATTGTAAGGTTGGCTATACGAAGTACTAAAATTTTTCTAAAACGAGGATGCTACGCCAGTATAAGTAGCTGATTTGCCTAACAGATGCAATTGGAGTTTGAGCCCAGCCTTTTTTGCTTTTAATAATCCCTTTGCAATGGGATTGCACAGGCAATATCACACCGAAGAGAACAATATGACACAAAAAATAATATTAAAACAACAATAAAACAATAACGAAAGAATAATAAAACCAGAATGGAACGATGGTGGTAAAGGCAATCTATCATCAGACAAATGAACCTTCCAGTCCTTACTCTACTAATCGTAGTTCCACTATTGCTATACTTCTCTATGGTCTGGTACTTTTTTCCTGCCTTTTATAGTTCACAATCTGATAGATCTCTAGGATTGCCCATCATAACCCAAGCTGGCTTCGACGTATCTTCTGCTTCATCTGATAACCCGCTTAGTTTCTCCATCACAGCTTTTAATCAAGGCCAGACAACAGATATACAAATTGTATCAGTTTCATTTCCCAATTTAAGCGGTGATATTAGTAAAGAAGAGATTGACCCAGCTAGAGGCTATGTCAAAGTAAAGGATCATAATTTTACCCAGAGCCCCCTATTTTTGGCATCGGGCGACACTGTGGGTAAGGAGTACTCAGGGGGAGCTGATACTACTGCAGCGAAGTATCCATCGATTGAGTTTTTTAGTCGACCGTGGAAAGCCAAGGTTGGTTACAGTGCAACTCTTGAAATTTCTGCTAACTCCGATGGCAGATTCCTCGTACTGGTGAAGGCTATATCCTTGCCCCATTTTGATAAGTCCTCCCACTACCCTCAAAAAGGTTTCAAGGATTACCAACAGGAATTTGTGGCTATTTATCCAATCTTTATCAAATGAAAAAGGTAATGTCGAGCTAAAGGGTCAACAACTTCAATAGGGGAACTTCTGGCGATATGGAAAAATGTACATGGAGCAAAGATGTGACCAAAGAGCAACAATTTCGAGTGTTACCTAAGCACAGTCAAAGTAATAAGCAGGACTATCATTATGATATTACAAGCGTTGATATGAAAGATAGCCGGCTGGGAAAGCAAATAGTAAACTTGCAACAAAAGATAAGACAGAGCAATATGGCCGGCTTTTTATCGGTCAGCACTGGCATTCTGCTAGTAGCCGCTGCAGGAGGATGGGATATCACCAATCATCTTTTGAATAAGCCTGAGTCATTCTTTTCTCCTCCACATGCTGCGCTGTACTCAGGGGTGGCTCTTGTGATCATAGGGACAATTCTCATCTATCAATGTCGAGCTAGATTTAGAGATCAAGAAAGTAATAGCAAGGACCATAATAGACAGAGAAAGAAAGCAGTCGTAAATGCCGGTAGCCTGTCAAGCCTTCAATTGTCATTAAAATTGATTTACCTAGGCACAACCATGCTGGTATCATCAGGGCCATTTGACTATATGTGGCATACAGCCTTTGGCCTAGATGGACTCCTTAGCCCGCCTCACTCCCTCCTTACAGTTGGAATGGCTTTTTGCAGCACGGGTTCACTTATTGGAATTTTATCAAGCAGCAGGAGCTTGGTCAACGATAATAAAAATAGGGTAACAAGCTTTCAAATCAGCAAAATCAAGGGAACCATAATAAACGATTCCACCATTCCGGACAATTCGAGGAAAAGAAAAATTAGTGCCTCCAGCCCGTACCGCCCGGCCTATCACCCTGTGTTTGTAATCATAGGCATTTTGCCGGTTTGGCTTACACTGTCTGGACTCATCCACATGGCAACATTACCCTTCTCCGATACACCATTTTTTAACTTCAACCTTAATCCTATTGTGGCTGTTGTAATTGCAACCATTTGCTTTCCCTTTTTGGTATCCTTCATTTTGTTTTCTTCTTTTAGGCTCTGTGTTCGCCAAGATGATAACTTGATTTCTGGTCCTAGATCGGTGAAAATTAATAAAGATATGCCGTTTGGAATTCTGACCATTATTGGGATAACTTTTATTGTTGTTAATGTACTGACTTCAATACTCCCAAACGAATACTTGATTCCAACTCTTCCATTTTATATGATCAATATACTTCCTCTAGTCGCAGCTGACATGTTACTAGTTAAAGGATCAGTAATTAACCACAATCAAAATTCAAGCGATAAAAGGGAAAATAAGCATGCAAATTATCTAGCAGGGGCAATACTGGGCCTAGGATTTTTCACTATCTACTTTCCATTAATAACACATACCTATAATGAGGCCTTACCAAATTCCGAACCTGTTTGGCCAAGTCTTACAGGCTTGATTTATTTCGATATGATTGAAAAAATCAGTGTATTCCTTATAGCCCCTGCTATAATAATGGGCGTCTGTGGGGTGGTTATTTCTTCCTATATACTAGACCGTAAGGAGACACAAAAAATAACGATGCCAGAACTAACCTGACTCGTCTCTTAGACGACTTTGAATCAGGATATAATACGACATATCGCGTTCACGGATTCGCTAATTCCGGCGGGCGGATTGAAATGTTAGGGAAATTCATTACCCTTTAATATGAAATGGTGATAAAATGCCTACACTTGCGTTGTTCATATCTGGTTGTCCATATCAATTAAGAAGTTGTTTAGATTTAATGCTACATATGGTGTATTGAATTCCGCGTACTCCTGGTGTGATTGCTTAGTAGGAACAGCAGTTGTTGTGGCATCAGTATCGAATGATAGAATTATTGAATGGGGGTAAACGATGATCCCTCCTCTGTTAGTCAATGCAGTTATCAATGAAATTATCAAAAGAAGCGCTCCGATAACGGCTATAAGCAATACGATTCTTAGTTTGAAGTTGCCGGCCCTACTACTTGTCTTGGGTTTTGTTTCCGCAAGTTTGTCCTTGTTACTGCTTGCGGGTTCTTCCTCTCTCCTTCGCCGTGCTTTGACGGAATTAAGTATAGGTGTCTTTTTGATAATGGACGAGTCTACAGGAGATCTCTGAACTTCGTACAAAATTGCGTCTACGCCGCTAGTAGTTTTTTCGTTAAAGATCCTGAGAGCCTCTGCGTAGTCATATCTCTCTTCAGATACGGTCTTGCCAAACACCTTTTTCCATTCTATGATCCAGGTCTTCCTAGGCTCAGGCGAACCTCCCATCTCCTCAACAACCTTGTGTTTGGGGTCACCATTATTATTAAACTCATCATTAATATAGTCTCGCAAGTAGATCCTATAAAGAAAAGCATTATTCGAATCAGAATAAAAAAAGTTTTGGCACAAACATTTAATTGAACCTGGCCACACTAAGATTAGGTCAGTTAGGGAGAAGAGTAATCATAGCTTGGACCTGTTTCAGCCGTCGATCTATATTGCAATATTTCCATATCTGTTCATAGCAAGCTTCCCGCTTTTTGGAATAGTCTTGGTGAGTCGGTGGATAATGCGAGATGATAGGAAAAAATAACTACGGATTAATCCAGAATTGCTTTAAAGTAAAGAGCTGCATAATGAGTTAGAATGATCTGTTATTAGGGAACTAAGCTCATAGAAATCAGTGTTCGCCATGATCTTTGCTCAAACACGTGAGGATCATACCCTTTTATATTCACCTTCTTAGATGCTCTCTTGGTTAGATAAAGCCCCAGTCCCCCTAGCGCCGACCACAACTTTTTATCAGGATTAGAAATGTAAGAATTCAAGCCCCATTTAGCAGCCCGAAAGAAATGGGGATGATGTTCCAGAAAGTAATCCAAAAGCAAATTGTTAGAGCATGATAGAACATAGTGTGCGTGTTCAAACACCTCTCGTTTAGTCACATAGTCCGCCTTTTCGATTTTGAATTTACCGTGCTTCATACCCTGCATGACTGAATCGAGGTTGTTTTCTACTTCGACAGTGTTTATGCATCTGCCCAGAGTGGACTTAATATGTGAGTCGCTTCCTGCTATTGTCGCAAGTTTGTTTTTAATAGCGAAATTATCTGCTACTATATTAGCAAAATGGTCCAGATTGTTACTGTTAAATGATTCAATCATATCACACATAACTGCCTTTTCGCGTATGCCGTTAGAGACAGCAAAAGGGTGGGCAGCACATGAAACCGCATTTTGTCGCTTTATTTCATCTAATGTTTCTTCAAGAGTCATTCCAGGTCTAATATCTTTATTTATACCGAACGCAATTACATGTCCCTGATTATTTATAGTAACCTCCTCTGCAGGATAGACCTTGATGCTCCCATACTTGCAATGATTCTGTTGATATTCAACCATCTGATTATAACCATCGAGAGTATTATGATTTGTAACAAAAAGTATATCGACAGCATTTCTTAACGCCGCCTCAAATTGATCTTGTACACTTACGCCGCAATCAAAAGGGATTCGGGAAGAGGTACTACGATAATTAGAATAATTGTTATGACAGTGAAGCTCGGCTCTCAAAGTATCAGTCGTATACAAACACCTGATAAATCCTAATTTTGCTGTACAATAACTAAATATATAGTAAGTGCTGCCAGGAACGAGACAATTTGGGAAACCTTATCAGTATGGG
>JAREAJ010000024.1 GCA_029240395.1 Nitrososphaeraceae archaeon | reverse complement strand
ATCGCCTTTTGATCCATGGAACCTTAGAATCTCTTCCATTTGATCGTGCACCGTGAAGACAGGATCTAGACTGTTCATCGCACTCTGAAATACCATGGCGATTTTTTTCCATCTGATGTGTTTATCATATTGGGCATCTTCTAGCTTCACAATATCCTTTCCATCTAAAAGCACTGCACCGCTAACTATCCTTCCCTGAGGTGGGAGGATTCGCATCAGTGCAGAACCCAACGTGCTCTTCCCGCATGCTGATTCACCCGCAATACCCATCGACTCTGTTCCTTTAATGTTAAAGCTAACCCCGTTAACGGCCCGTGTTACTATTCCTTTTTCCTCGAAATAATGTACGCTCAAGTTTTCCACAATTAATTTGAACTCTCCAGACGCCATGAAAGACAGCATATTTCGTAATGGCTACCAGATACTTAATCATAGCGAGCCATACAGTTTTAAGTTTTGGGTCAGTCTTTGGAGGTATTTTTCTCCGGAGCGTTAATAGTAGAGCTTGCAAATTGGTCAGTTTATTTTTGTTTGTACTTGTCTCATGCCCGTTTGTAATAACGAGTTAAATAAGAGGTATGGTATAAGTTTGACTTATGGAAAAGTGATGGCTTTGAAAACTCCGATTTGTTCGTTTGATGCAAAGACTGGTGTCCTTTGTTCTAAATGTGAAGAAAGATTAAGGTCCAAGGATCTAACTCAGGATGAAGTTCATGCATCTATTGTCCTCACAAGATTGGCGCAGCGTTATTCAGAGGTCGACAAGATTACCCTGGTTACAGCGTTTAAGGTAGAGACTGATTTCGTTCTGGTTATGAGAGGATCTGATCTCCAACTAATAAGGACCCATGAAGCAATACGTGCCGAGACCGCAAGGCAATTTGGCGCTAGGGTTTGGATGGTAGAATCAGATTCCTCGGATCGCCGGTTCATTGAAAATCTTCTCTATCCTCGCAGAGTACTTTCTGTGAATTTGATTTGGCTCCCGGATGGAAACAAACTGACTAGAGCCATCCTAGATTCTAATAGGACTTCGGATCTTGGAAACGACCTTTACAAAATTCAAAGGATAGCGAAAAAAATCAAGGACATCGAATTGCTTGTTGAGCATAAAAAATAGAAGAGATATGCTACACAATAACCAGAGATCTCATTATATAGGTCAGTTAAACGAGTCTCTGACCGGTCGACGGGTATTTGTGGCAGGTTGGGTCGAAGACATAAGGGATATTGGACGGCTCGTATTTGTCATTTTGAGAGATTCAACTGGCTCCATACAAGCGGTCGCCAGAGGTCAGCACCTGAACCAAGTCAAGGAAATCTCGAGGCAAAGCTCTGTTGTTATTGGAGGATCAATAAGGAAGAGTGATGCGAGAGACTCTCCCATAGAAATTGGGATTGAAGAGATTGTAGTAGCCTCTCGGGCGGCGTATCCTCTGCCTATCGATGGAACAGGAAGAGTCAGTTCATCGATGGACAAACGCATCGACTCCCGAGCGTTGGATCTGAGGAATCCTTCGGTCAGCGGGATTTTCAAGCTGAGAGGGCTTGTACTTTCTTCAATAAGAGAGAGTCTTTTAACAAAGGGGTTTCTGGAAGTAAATACACCCAAAATCATAGGCACGGCCAGCGAAGGAGGCGCCAATCTTTTTGGCTTTGATTATTTCAAAAGAAAGGCATACTTGGCACAAAGTCCCCAACTTTACAAAGAGGAATTAATAATAAGCCTCGACCGCGTCTTCGAGATTGGGCCCTACTTTAGATCCGAAAAGTCACACACTGTTAGACATCTTTCAGAATTCACCAGCGTTGACATTGAGGCTGCATTTGTAGACTATGAATTTACGATGTCCATTTTAGAAGGGCTTGTAAAAGGCGTTGTGAGAAAAGTATCTGGCGCATTCAGTGATTTGGCCCCCTTGCGTGACCTTGCCTTGAAGCTGGGGTCGAATGGGTCTATCGAAAAACTCACATATAAGCAGTGTCTAGAGGAACTGTGGAATAACGGAGAGAAGATAGAGTTCGGGGCAGACCTTACTGACTCTTCGTTACGTCTACTAGGCGAGCGGCACACAGGTTTTTACTTTATTACAGACTGGCCAACTGAATTAAAACCATTTTATATCCAGGATAAGAGACAGGATCCGGAACTTTCTGAATCATTCGACCTACAGTATGGATACTTGGAACTCGCTTCTGGAGGAACTAGACTACACGATAAAGAAAGGCTCCAGGCCAGACTAGAGCAAAAGGGCCTCCGACCTGAGAATTTTGCTGACCATTTGAAAGTATTCGATTGGGGTATGCCTCCTCATGCTGGATGGGGACTCGGCTTCGACAGATTTATGATGGTATTGACTGATTGTCAAAATATTAGAGAGGTTGTATTATTCCCCAGGGATGTCGAACGCCTTCATCCTTAATTAACCCCATGTGAACTTGCATTACCATTCCTGAGTACATGAACGCCGAAAATGTATGGCTCAAAGTCGAATATATGAGCCATACAATTTGATTTAATTGCATAAATTTTATATCCTTACGTGATGGCCTCGGCATAGAGGGATGAGAATGAAAAATGCCGACAATGTCTAATCCTATTTTTCTTGCATGTTCATAGGCACAGAAAAGATCGTCAGGGTCCACACTAAAAGAGATCGGGGATCGGTCGTGGTTCGTCAACACGAACATTTCGAGAATGTTGCGGTTGTTATGCATCTCTTCACCGAGTAGGAGTGCACAGGATTCAAATGGAAGAGTAGATTCCGCAAGATTGGCTAACCTGTCCAATGTAACTGAATCCATGGTCACTTTTTGCAAGGAGACTTATAGTGCTAGTGCTAGTGCTAGATAAAAGTTAACAACATCACCTTTACCTTGTCGAAGTCGTCATGAGAATACTGCAACTCCGATTAAACCGCCAAGGATTTTTCAGCGCGAGGACACATCATTTGCATCATACCGGATACGATGATGCGATTAGACAAGTAGGCCCTCCCGAATCGTCGCAAAAAATATTAATATTCATAAGCCAGTCAGTTCCAGCGATATGAGTTCTTCCTGCTCTACGTTAAATTCTACATTTGTTGTATTTTTCGCTCTTACCTCGGTTGAGTTTTCTCCAGCAGGATCACTGACCTTTGGAGTCACAAGACCGAAAACATAAAAAGAAGCCGCCCCGATTACCGCAGCCCCAATAAAGATTACGGCCAGCGCCTTGATATATGGGGTCCTCCTAAACGAAGCAACAGCTAGCACCGAAGATGGTATAGCAATTGTCATGATCAATCCGATATAAACAAAAATGCTAGGGGCCTGTGTGCTAACGGTTACCGCCGCAGCAAAGCCGAAAGTAACAAGAAAACCTAAAGTAATAAAGGTGGCTGATTTTGCCCTCGCGCTTGTAGGAAACCCGTCCTTAAATAGGCCCGATGCGAGAAAAATTAATCCTATGAACAGAGTAAGCAGACCCACTGCGTGCATTCCTTCTATGAAAGTTTTTGCTATTCCTGATAGGGATATTCCAACTGTGACAATACCAAGTGAAGAAAGACCGATCCCTGGTGTCAGCAGATCCCAGTCTGTCATAATAACATACTTGTGACGTGATAGCGTATAATTAATCCTTTCTGGATAGCATAAACTTAATCCGATTAGTCCACGATGACTGTAAAATGTCATCTAGGTTGACTTTCTATCAAGGATTGAAATGGCCGTTCGCTTCGGCATCGAGTCACGGCATGCAACCCAAAGTCAATAGTTATTTCCGATACTAAATGGTTTCAGAAGTTCGAATAAGTTAAATGATAGTATGCTACAGTGCCACCTAAGGTACCTAGCAGTGAGCTTAAGAGCATACGTGGAAGTGTCGAAGCCCAGAATAGTTTTAGTGCTGGTAATAACCGCCGTAGCCTCAGCTCTGGCTGCCTCGAGGTTTGATGCATCTCCTCAAGTAGGTTGGGATATAGCTGCGAAGGATCTAGTTTTGCTTGCATTGTTTGGCGCCATAGCCTCGATGGGTGCAAGTGCTCTTAATCATTATTATGATAGGGACATCGACGGAACCATGGAAAGAACTTCTAGGCGTCCAATTCCAGCTCACAAGATCGCGGCAAAAACGGTTATGATTTACGGATTGTTCATGTGCATTTTATCGGTTGGTATGTCCTGGTTCCTCCTCAACCCTTACGTAGCAGCAATGATTTTCATCGGTATAGTTTTCTATGTTGTTGTTTATACAATTTGGCTCAAACGTAGCAACGTACTTAACATAGTCATAGGAGGATTTGCAGGAAGCGCTGCTTCGATGGCGGGATGGGCGTCGACTACTGGCTCAATCGACGCAACAGGTTTTCTAGTCGGTTGGCTGGTTTTCATGTGGACGCCTCCACATTTTTGGTGTCTGGCAATGAGGTCAAGAGACGAGTACGCCAGCGTTAGGATTCCTATGCTCCCCGTCTTAATCGGGAACGAAAAAACAGCAGGCTACATTTTTTTAAACACAGCAATTCTTCTCCCCTACTCGCTTGCGTTATATTTTTTTGGATTAGGCTTGGTGTATACTATAACAGCCGGAGTTGCTGGTTCAGCCATGCTCATCTATCATTATATGTTGATAAAGTGTCCAACACCGGCCTTTGCTTGGAAGGCGTACAAGGTAACGGCTCCTTATCTTGTGATAATATTCATTGCCTTAGCCCTTGACGCTCTCTTTTACTACAGGTTATGAGTTTCTACCAGCCAGATATCAATACGTCATGTTGGGACGCAGCTCTATCCGTTTCTTTTCCTTCGAGATCCAAAAAACTCTTATTAATCCATATATTTCAAGATCGATCAGTGTTTTTGCTAGATCAGCCTCGCTAAGGCTGACACCTGCCTTTGTTAGACTATTTAGTAATTCCGTGTCGGTCAGGTTTTCGGATTCTTGGATCTTTTCAAAGACAAAATTGCGAATAGGATATTTCATGCTACCACTGTTTTTAATCCTTTGAAGCGGACTCACATAACTGCAGTGCACTACGCACGCTTATGTACAAGGCATGTCTCCTTCATATATAAGTATGCCTAACAATTAGCCGTAAAAGGTCCTATCCAGAGGTTTTGGAATGGCATAGGTAAGATTCCTCCTAATCGACTCGTACCAATCCTCGACATCTTTTGTAATGGATGGCTTTACGAACTGCAGGCTCTTCTCAAAATCAGAGTTGTTGACTATCCTTACCTTGTTACGTATCGCGTTGATCGCCGCCTCTCTACACAGAGCCACCAAATCCGCTCCACTAAAGCCTTTGGTTCTGGCCCCTATCTGGGCTAGGTCAACGTCCTTTGAAAGTGGCATTTCTGAAGTTAGTTTTCCAATGATCTCGTTTCTTGCCTTTTCATCAGGGGATTCAACATAGACTATTAAATCAAGTCTTCCGGGCCTAATAAGCGACGTGTCTATTAGATCTGGTCTGCTGGTAATTCCAATAATAATGATACCCGAACTTCCTGAGTCGTCCATCTCTGTCAACAATTGTGAGAGCACTCTTTCGTTTCCCGAAATATCATCTTGGCCCCTTGGACGAGCTAATGAGTCAAGTTCATCAAAAACAATCACGCACGGTGAAGACGACTTTGCCTTTCGAAATATCTCTCTTATTGCCTTCTCAGATTCTCCCACCCACTTCGAGAGTACCTCAGGTCCGCGAACAACTATAATATTTGCAGAGCTTATCGTCGCAAGTGATTTCGCAATTAATGTCTTTCCACACCCCGGCGGGCCAAACAATAGAGCACCTCGGGGAGCCCTTACCCCCATCCTAGAAAAATTTTCAGGCTCTTTGATAGACATAATCAAATTATCGTGTAATATTCTCTTAACATTATGCAGCCCTCCTACGTCTTCCCATTTTATGCGCGAGACCTCTACGTAGAATTCTCTCATAGCTGTAGGAATAATTTCTTTCATCCCCTCTCTAAAGTCCCTGCTTCTGATATCCATAACCCTTAGTGTTTCGGGCGAAACTTTGCCCGTTCCTGAATCAATCTCTGGAATGTATCGTCTTAGTGCCTTCATGGCTGCTTCCCTGCATAAGGCCTTGATGTCTGCGCCGGTATAACCATTTAGTTCCAAGGCCAACTCCTGGAGATCAATGTCTTGAGCCAGTGGCATTCCCCTGGTGTGAATGCCCAATATCTCGAACCGTCCTTGAGCATTTGGGACACCAATCTCAATCTCCCTATCGAACCGACCCGGCCTTCTCAACGCAGGATCAATGCTTTCTGGCCTATTCGTGGCACCTAGTACAATTACATTTCCGCGATCCGACATTCCATCCATTAAAGACAAAAGCTGAGCAACAACTCTCTTCTCTACATCGCCAAAAGCCTCTTCTCTCTTGGGTGCAATCGCATCTATTTCATCTATGAAGATAATACTTGGCGCCGTCTCCTTTGCTTCCTTAAAAATATCTCTCAAGCGCGCTTCTGTTTCTCCGTAGTATTTATTTACTATCTCCGGACCATTTATGATATAAAAATTGGCAGATGACTCAGATGCTAGCGCCTTGGCTATTAGCGTCTTTCCGCATCCCGGAGATCCATACATGAGAATCCCACTATGTGGTTCAATTCCAAGCTTAGCAAACACTTCTGGATGCCGTAGCGGCAGTTCGACGATTTCTCTAAGCCTATTGATCTGTTCCTTCAGACCACCAATTTCGTCGTAGGTGACTCTAGGTCGTTCGTCAACAGTTGTTGGCGCAACTACGTTTACTTTGGTAGATCTCTCGATTCTCGAAATAGTTCTAGGTATTATTTTCTTGATAACAAAATCTATTGAGTTACCCAGAACTCCTACCGATATCTCATCTCCCTCGTTGATTGGATATCCCGCGAGTTTGTTTCTCACAAAGGCGCAAAATTGGTCGTCGATGCTCATTGCGTTGTGACCTAGTGGCAATAGGAAAACGGATTTCGCTGCCTTTGAACGAACCTTGCGTACTGTTAGCATGTCATTGAGCCCTACCCCTACATTCTTACGGGTTTGGCCGTCAATTCTGATTATCTCTCTGCCGTTCTCCTGAGATTCGGCTAGCCACACGGTAACTGGAGTACTCCGCTTGCCGATAAGCTCGGCTATTTCCCCTGGTTTAATGGCAAGTTTGGCCATCGACAGCGAATCGATACGGGCACGCCTTTTGCCCACATCGCGATACTTCGCCTCTGCAACTCGTAACTTAATCTTTGGGTGGGCCTCGCCACTGCTTCGACGAGATTTTTTCAATAGTGCTTCCCTCTAACACTGGATCTAGACCGTCATATCCTAATCACTTTATGTTAACAGACTGCCTGCTCACGAAAACTACTTCGACCTCACCGACGCCAGCAATACCTTTGAGTGAAGCCTCGAGTCTATCCATTTCACCTTCGGCATCATCTAGAAGAAAGTCTGCGACAATTGCATTTAGTCCAAAGGCAATTGGTTCTTTAATCGATTGTTTCATAACCACTCCTGCTGGTGGATTCTGTCTTAGAGTCATAACAACATTTTCCACATCAGAACCTTCCTCTGCAGGTAACATCTTTACTCTAGCAACAAGACGCGACATATTATGGACCCTCAAACCCACAACCAACACACTTGTACTGCCTGGAAAAATCTCTGCAACTCTCACAGCGCCATATGATTACATAGCCACAGCTAGGACAGTAAAACTTTACACACTGGTCATTAGGCATAACGGCCCTTCCGCATGACGTACATACCGGCAGAACCAAAGGTTTTGACATAGACACAGTTCTTGTCTAGCCATAGGGATTTATACCTTGCTTACTACAATAACCTTCTAGCTTCATTGTCCAGCAGCGCCCTGAAAATTTTTAGCCCGCCGACACTTAGAAGTTTTCTAATAGAGATTGAATGAAAATCGAAGTCTCCGGCTTCCGAGGCTTTGTCCACGTATGCCATATTGATTCCCGAAAATACTCTATCCAGGGCAGTATTGTCTAGATGTTCAAGGACCTTCCTAAAGAGCAGCATCTGTCGAAATTCTTTCTCAAATATTCTAGCCCAATCGTTTTGGTAGTCAAGCAGGTAACGGTCCTCTTTCCTCTCTATAGCTTCAGATATAGCTTTCCCAGCATAGATCCCTGCCAGTCCACACGTATAAATGCCTCCAGCTGTTGTGGGTTTAGTTTGGCCTGCGGCGTCGCCAATAGTTATGGTTCTTCCTGTTACAAATTCGTCAATTGGCCCTCCAATCCATACTGGGGCAAATATCTTCCGAATCACTGAAAACTGCGCTCCCTTGCTACACAGGAAGGAGGTAATAGATCGTGCGACATTGATGTTCCTACCTGCTAATCCAACCTTGCCTCTTCCATCACCTATAGGTATAACCCAGGCAAAAAAGCCAGGGTACTTTAAACTGTCAAACTCAACAATTACTGTGTCTTTTTCAATCCAAGGTGCGTATACTTCGTACTGAGCAGCAACTAGAATTCCGGAACGATAATTTTGTATTAACGAGGTAATTCCTCGGGCATCCACAAAGTATCGGCACTGGAACTCACCTTCAGAAGTCACAATCCGAAAGCGTCCATCTGGCGAGTCGGGCTTAAATCTAGCGTTCAATAGGGAGCATCCAGTTGTTATAGCAGCCCCTGCCCTTGTCGATTGTAGCGCGATCTGTTTGTCGAACTCGCGCCTTTCGATGACTAGCACTTTTTGTTTGGTCGCTTTGATTTCAAAATCTTTAGAGGGTGAGCATATTTTTGCGGCTCTGATCTGATTTTGAATGATGTTACTTCTGGGTATGACTCCAAGATTCTTAATGGCATCCATGCTAACCAGTCCCCCGCAGTGCTCTGGGGTTCCTATTTCCGGATCTTTCTCTAGAACAAGTACTGAATGACCTCGGGACGCTATCTCTCTAGCAGCCAATAGTCCCGAAATGCTACCACCACCAATTATGACGTCGTAGGCCTGTTCCATGGGACAATGACGGATCCTTTTTATTAGGTTAATAAATGATTGGCAAAGGTTTGGGCGGGCTTAAGCAAGTCATAGTCGTTAGAAAAGATATTGTTATGGGAAGAGGAAAGTTGGCTGCCCAAGCCGCTCACGCCGCCGTAATGGCCGTCGAGAGGGCGCGGCTCGCAAGACGGGACTGGCTAAAACTTTGGTTCTTGACAGGACAGGCAAAAGTTGTCCTGCGGGTTGAGGGCCTTAAGGAGTTACTTGACCTTGAAAGCCAGGCCCAAACGATGGGCCTCCCCGCAGCGAGAGTTCAAGACAGCGGACTAACACAAATTCCATCAGGAACTGTTACTTGCATAGGGATCGGCCCAGGGCCGGTAGAGGTAATAGATAAACTTACTCGACATCTGAAGTTATTGTGACTCAGTAGGGTAGCTTAGTGTAAACGATTAGTATAATTCTGAACTATTGCAATTCGTATTAGCAGCGTGACTAATTTCACATTTGTCCGATCCTGTTGTCAAACCTCGATTCAGCGAAATGTAGAGATCCAAAAATTGATAAATGGTTGACTTTGAATAAGAGTGGTGCCTTCATCTACCGAGTATATATGTGCTGATTGTGGGTCTCTCTTAGGTCACAGCAATCCTCTTACTCTACAAAGCATGAAGGACATACATAATCAGCTCTGCATTGTGAAAAGAACAAAAATTTTGGCTGAATCTTCTATGAAAGGGACTCCTCCTAGGGCGGTAAAATCTCAACCGGTGCCGAGCCTTGAACAACAGAACAAGACCTCTTCTATCGCGCAGGCTGGCCAACCAACGCCGACGCTTGAACAGACTGTCGGCACTGCACCCTCTTCATCCCCTGCTACCATCCCTAGTCCAACTGTGGGTAATACAACTATATCCCTCACAGGAAGTGGGACTGACTATCCAAAGGTTGATGGTCCTATTGATCCATCATTTAAGACAAAGAGACAAAATGCAGGAACCTTCCAAGGAATAAAGGTATGGGGTCCTGTAGACCCACCTG
>JAREAJ010000023.1 GCA_029240395.1 Nitrososphaeraceae archaeon | reverse complement strand
ACTCGAGTTCTGAAATATCATGCTTCCCAGCGAAAGCTCTTCCTCAGTTAACTTTAGTTGGAATACACAATCTTTCATTCAAAGGCTTTTTAAGTTGATCCAGTAGTGAAAAGGCCAGGTATCGTGTCCAGACTGATTCAACCAATTTTGATTGCAACTACATGAACTTGGATTTACCCCTTACCTTTTCAAGACAAGAGATAGCGAAATCAAGGTCCTCTATTGTATGCTCTGAAGTTATTGATACTCTCAGCTGAGCTCTTCCTCTTCTTACTGTGGGATACCTTATAGCCTGAATAAATATTCCCATTTTCAACAGACGTCTTGCTATCTGAGTAGATACCACTTCATTCCCGATCATTATCGGAATTATCGGACTGGCAAATTGTCCAGTCGTTACACCGAGTTTTTTGAGGCCTTCCATAAAGTAATTGATATTTTTACTAAGTCTCTTTTGCCTTAGGCCTTGTGTAGTTACAGATATTGCGGCCATTGCCGCTCGACACAGATGGGATGGAATGGCTGAAGTATAAATAAATTGCTTTGAACTATTTATTAACAATTCCCTTACGTAGTGTGACGTCGCCACGTATCCTCCAAAACTACCAAGCGCTTTGCTCAGGCTACTTACATGGACATCAATGAGATGTGAAACTCCAAGCAGATCGGCGGTTCCGGAATGCTCCTTTGTGTGTCCGAGAATGAAGTCGCCATGGGCGTCATCAAGCACCGTTACGGCATTGCTATCTTTGGCTATTTTACAGATTTCGTAGAGTCTTGCAATATTGCCATTCATGCTAAAAACTCCTTCCGTGACGATAATTTTTCTTTTTGACATAAGGTGTCTGTCCGCAAAAATAGTCCCCCGTAAACTAGAGATGTCATTATGTCTGAAAACTTTGATGGAGGCCCCACTAAGTCTGCATCCATCAATAATACTGCTGTGATTTAGCTCGTCACTATATATTATCGAATCCTTATCCGCTAGCGTGGTCAGCAATCCTATATTCGCCATGTAGCCTGTTGCGTATACTAATGCAGAATTTACATTTCTGTGCTCGGCCAATTTATCTTCCAGAGCATGAATATCGGATGAACTTCCGGATAACAGCCTCGAACTGCACTGAGATACTTGGCTCATTTTTCCCTTGGCCGCCTTCAACACTGCTGGGTGTTGTGAGAGGCCCAAATAATCGTTGGAGGAGAAATTAATAGCTCGTCGTCCATCTACTTCTATTACCATGCCCTTAACTAAGGATATTTTCTTTAATGTTCTGTACAGATTCTTTCTTTTTATTTCTTCCAATTTCATATGTACGAAGCCCTTTTTCGATGTCATCTAACTCATCCGTTAAGCGACATTTGCAATTTATTCGATACGCGTTTCTGCCAACCAGGAATAGTATCCAATTCGAAATGCTATCAAACTGTTCGATGGTTTTGCAAGACTTTCTGTGAACGGTAAATCCTTTCCGACATGCAATTTTAATAATCGAAATGAGGGCAATCAAAGATCATTAATTTCTAATAAAATAAGCAACGAGCGCTATCTGAATGCCCTGGCGCGGTTGAATTACGAAGGTATATGTTGCTGTTGTAAAGCAAAACCATAATCGACTGCCACGTACTTTCTAAACTCGAGTTTAGAAAGGAATTCATAAAGTAGGGGTAAGGCATCGATTATATATACGACCCATAATTCCTATTTCCGTGACCGATCACGTCGACGTATCCTTCATACGCCGGATCACGGATAAAGTACTCGCAGGGGGGGATGTCGAATTTGCAGAGGCTGAACAGCTTCTTAGCACAGAAAATGTTGGTACGCTTTCTGAATGCGCCAACATGATTACTCGAAAGTTCGCGGGCGACGTCGTTGACGTAGAGACACTAGTAAATGCTAAGTCTGGCAGATGCCCTGAAGACTGTTCTTTCTGTGCACAATCCGCCTTTTATGATTCACATTCAGGTATAAGCAGATATCCCCTCCTGCCGAAGCAGGTAATTGTCGATCAAGCTAAAAAAGACCAGCAGGGTGGAGCTAGCAGCTTTTGCCTCGTCTGTGCTTACCGGAGTCCACCGGAGGAAGAGTTCGAAAAAATCTGCGACTGTATAGAAGAAATAAAAAGAACACTCAGTATAGATGTCAATGTCTCCTTAGGCTTTATCACTCTAGAGAAGGCAAAGAGGCTAAAATCTCTCGGAGTGAAACGGTACAACCATAACCTCGAGACCTCTGAGACCTTCTTTCGACAAATTTGTAAAACGCACGATTTTTCCGATCGGGTAAGAACTGCGAAAATTGTGAAGGAAGCCGGGTTGGAACTATGTTGTGGCGGAATAATAGGGCTGGGAGAGACCCCCTTACAACGAATCGAGTTGGCATTTGCCATAAGATCCCTGCGCGCGGATGAGGTGCCAATCAATATTCTCATCGCCAGGCAAGGAACACCTCTAGCCTATCAGTCACCAGTAAATCCCGCAGATGCAATAAAAACAATTGCTGTATGGCGTTTTATCATGCCGAGCGTAATACTAAAAATTGCGGGGGGTAGAGAAATCCACCTTACCGATCAACAAGCTATGATACTTAAGGCCGGAGCCAATGGCATAATAAGCGGAGGCTATCTTACTACTGGCGGAAATAAAATAGAAGAAGATCTGAGCATGGTAAAGAGCGTTGGCCTCAAAACCAAGCAAAGTTGAAACAATAATTCATACGAAATCATCGATTGATATTGTAGTGATTTTTCCCTTAGAACTACAGCTTTTTTTTCCCAAATGACGTATTCTTGTTAGATTGGCAAGACTTAGTGGAGCCGCGGCCCATGACAGGGCCTAGCAAGAGTGTTTGGTATTGGCTATCTTTTCTGTAGATCCTTGTTTCGCAAGCTATTACAGGCACGCACATTGTGCGTCGACTCCTGTTGGTCAGCGAATTTCGCAGTCGTATTTCGTGGTATTACGTGTCCAAATAAGGACCCCTTTTTAGACGTCTATTCCGTATAACCCTTTTTTTACTATCCCGCTTTTTACAAAAGAAACTCTATCGGGAACCTGTTGTTACTTTATCATGACAAGTTAGTTAGAAAAACTAGTCACCAGCTAAAGGCTACGGGTTACTATGATAAGCCTCTACTTTTCCGACCAATTCGAATATAACATCTAAAAGATGACCAAAGTCCTCCCTATCTATTGCTAGTGGAGGGATTATCACAATTGTGTTTCCCAATCCCCGAATAAATACACCCCTTTTTAAAGCCTCTTGTGTAAGGTAATAGTTGGATCGAACCTGTTTGCCATAAACATTCAGCTTTTCAATCGGTATCCTTTTTTTCCCACGCTTATCCTCTAGTTGTACGGCAGCGAGTAGGCCTTTATGTCCAACGCTGCCTATCACGGGAGACTCCCAGATTTCCTTCAACCTGTTCCTAAGATAAGTGCTGTTTTTTCGTATCTTTGATAGTAGATTCTGTTTTTTATACAGACGAAGGTTAGCTATTGCGGCTGAACATCCCAATGGATGTCCTGTATAAGTGTGCCCATGACGGAAGTGTTTACTTTCCAAATAATCCGATAGAAAACTGGAATAGATCTGGCTTCTACACAGTGTAGCTGCGAGAGGAGAATAGCCTCCTGTTAGGGCCTTTCCAAAGCAGACTATATCTGGAATAGACCCCTGAGCCAAATACTCGACCATGTTCCCTAACCTCCCAAACCCTGTGGCCACCTCGTCGAGTATCAGCAAAATATCATACTTCTGACATAATTTTGCAATCATTTTCTGAAATCCGGTTGGATAGATGTTGACTCCACCTGCTATTTGAGCACCAGATTCCATGACAAAGGCGCAGCATTCGGAGCTGTAGGCAGAAAAGGCCCTTTCTATTTTTTCAATATAATCGTGACTAATGCCATTGCATTTCGGAAGTATGGTACGGGGCTCTGGCGTGCGAATTCTAGTAGATAGCCTCAACATTGGCTTGTATGGTCGAAAATAATTTGGTACATAGCCAACTGACATGGCTCCCACCGTGTCACCATGATAAGCATTTTCTAGAGAAATAAACCGTTTTTTTTTACTGTTACCTTTATTTCTCCAGTATTGCAATGCCATTTTCAGCGCGACTTCGATGGCAGCTGATCCATTATCAGAGTAAAAAACATGATCCATTTTTCTAGCAACTTTAAGCAGCATTTCAGCCAGTTCCGTTGCAGGTTGATTGCCCAATCCGAATAGAGTTGAATGCTGCAATCTCTGAACCTGTCTTATTACGGAATTCATAATTTCTTTTCGGCTATGCCCCCAAACATTGCACCACATGCTTGCACATCCATCGAGATATCTATTACCTTCACTGTCTATAAGGTAAAAGCCGTCTCCTCGCACGATCACCCTATTATTCCATTTCCTCCAATCTTCCATTTGGGTATAAGGATGCCACACAAAAAGTTTATCTGCCTTCTTTAAGTCCAATCCAATTAAATTCAAGAAGAGCAAATAATAAATTGTTACTTGAAGAGAAAGGGGTTTTTTGTTGTTGGAACTGACACTTGTGTTGGGAAAACTACAATTGCGTCAGCCATTGCCTTGTCCCTGAAAAAAAAAGGAATAAACGTAGGAATAATGAAGCCATTTGCAGCAGCGAGTAGAAAATACAGCTCGATTTTTAATTCGGAAGATGTATCCAAACTTGCGTTGGCCGCAGAGATAGGTGACAAACAGGAAGATATCAACCCTTACTTCTCCTCTTTGCCTACAGCTCCATATACCGCCAGTAGACTAAAAAAGTCCAACAGGGTTGATTTTTCAGGTGCAGTAAGGTGTTACTCGGCCCTCGCATCCATTCACGACATTATGGTCGTCGAGGGCTTAGGTGGAATCTTGGTGCCCTTGACTAGGAAGAAGAACCTTGCGGACTTCGCTGCGGCCACAAATCTCCCAATTGTCATAGTAGCGCGATTCGGGTTGGGCATGATAAATCATACATTACTAACGTTGGCTGCTTGTTATGATTACAATCTAAATGTGGAGGGAATCATCCTCAATGACTTGTCCAGTTGGGAAGGACCTGTTAAGAAAAAAGCAATAGTCAAAACGATTGAAAAGGTGTCAGGCGTCAGAGTGTTAGCGGTCATCCCCTTTATTGAAGATCCGGCTCCAAATGTTGTCGCATACAAGCTTAAAAATTTCCCCCACTTATACAAGAAATTATAATGCCCTAACTGGTCAATGTGTGCAATGAAGCTAATTACAAGTAAAGATGCAAGCTCGATAACAGAAACAAGGCTTGATCCAGCCTCTCTCGACGGAACAATAATTTTAGCTAAACATTTATTTTTGCGTAGGAATCCCTTCTATAATGCGCCGCTGTAGCTCAGCATGGTAGAGCAAATACATAGTCTCTTGGTGTTAGGACTATGAAGCTCAACTGGCTGTTAACCAGTGGGTCATCAGTTCGAGTCTGATCAGCGGCGCTCATATGCTTAGATTCTATCACCGAAAAAAGCAATTGTTCACCTTATGTCGACTATCGAGAGAATTAATCCGGGGGATTAGAATGATATAATGTCAAGTGCAATTGCATCTGAAAGCAGATCCAGATGGCGACTCGAGATGACGTAGTTATTCTTTATCTCGCCAGGTGATACCCATCGGTTCGAGGAAGAAAATAGCCTTTCTCTTTTAATTCTTGACTCTAATTCCTCCAAGTCCAGTTCTACTTCTTCTATCTGTTCGGTATCCAGATATCTAATTGTAACTAGAATTTTTTTTACTAAAACTCTTTGTCCAAATCTTTGAGAGTAATCCCTCGCGTTCCCGTCGATATCGACCAATTTTATTTTTAATTGCGATTTATTGAGTGCGTCTCTGCTTGTTAGTAACCTGTCATCTACAAATCTGTCCGAGGACATAGCATATGGTAATCCATGTGAACTACCATGTCATATATTCTATTCACTTGAGGGTATACTTTTTATGATTTGCCTCTTCGTTTTACATACTTGTCAAATTCATAGAAGGGAGTACCGTTAGGTGATATTCCGCAATTTATCATTTTCACCTTCATCCCAACGCTGGGTGAGATGCTTAAATCCAAGGAACCAATTATGTTAATTCCGCCTATGTTAACAATTCCGAATTTCAGGGGTCTAGACATATTATATGCCGTCGTATACTCAATAAGATGACCTACAGGAGTGCGAATTTTTCTTAATCTTACGCGAGACATGCAATAGTAGCATCGTTCAACAGGCGGCCATGCCGCTGAATCGCACTTGGTGCAATAGGGAATAGCAAACCTTTTTTTTCTAAGACTGTTCAGGAATAGGCTGACAATCAATCTTTAGCTACTGCCCAAGCACCAGTACTGAAGATGAGGTCCCCGCGGCGGCCATATTGTGAACCAATCCTGTCTTACAACCCTTGACTTGGGTCTGTCCTGCTCGCCCAGCTAACTGCGCCGCTATTTCCGCGACCTGGGCTACTCCGGTACATCCTATAGGATGCCCACATCCCAAAAGTCCCCCGCGTGGATTAATAGATAGCTGTTCTTGCGTGACAAACTTACCTCCTTCTCCCTTCTTTGTAAGAAATAAGTCCTCGTACGCCATGATTTCGGTAATAGTAAAAGCATCGTGTAATTCAGCAACATCAATGTCTTCCGGTCTTTTTTGAGACATCTTATATGCTTGTCTTGCAGCTTCTTGTGTCGTCGTAAATCCGACGTCGTGTTTACTTAGTAATTGCGAAAGACTCGCGCAAGTTGTCTTCTGCCCAATTCCCTTTATCCAAACGGGATTATCAGTCAATTTCTTTGCCTTCTCCTTTGAAGCCAGTATCACAGCGGAAGAGCCTGAACAAACATAAGAAGAATCAAGTAACTTTATGGGATCAGATATTTTTTTCGAGTTGATAACCTCTTCGAGTGTTATCTTATTCCTGAATAACGCAAGAGGGTTTTTCGACGAATTCTTGCGGTTCTTTACCGCAACTAAGGCCATTTGCTCCTCTGTTGTGCCAAATTTCCGCATATGTGAACGTGCAAATAACGACGCCCAATGAACCGGATGGTTAAACTGTCCTCTTGTGAGGTCCCATTCTAGTTTCTTGGCCGAACTATTACTTATAATCTCTGCTCCAATGACTAGTGCACAGTCGCTGAATCCTGCCGCTATTTCCGAGCACGCAGACGCTATTGCTATAGACCCGGAATTGCAGAGGTTATCTAGACGACATGATTTATTCGGTCTTATTCCCAACATTTCACAAACTATGCTGGAAGTGTACTGAAGCATTGAACAAGTAGATACTATAACCGAATCGACTTCGGTGCGATCAATATTGGTTTCTCGAAAGATTTTAAGAGCCGGCTGACAAGAGAGCTCAAGGATAGACGGCTCCTTCTTTGTGAACCTTGAGGTTGCAGAAGCTATAACAGCGACTTCTTCACGCATTTCCATTGAAAGCCGCGAAAACGTCTCTTATTGAGCCTTCAGCGTCATCATCAATGGCATTTATCTGAATAATTGGTAGCGTAATTCCAGTAGCCATAAATTTACTGATGCTCTTTATACAATCCTCGCGGTTACCGCATATGGCTAGGGAGTCTAGCATCTTATCTGGCACCGATTTACTTGCTGCAAGCAATCCATTATTTTGGTACTCGTAGGTTATCTCTTGTACTTCTTTCCTAAATCCGTTCTCAGCTAGAAACCTGTTGTAATATTTACCGACAGATGCATAGAACGCCAGAGTTTTGGCAGCTTTATCTCTTCCTTTTTGGGGATCCTTATCAAACACAGAGGTTATAAACACGCTAGCGATTTCGAAGTCCGTTCCTCGACGTTCAGACTGTAATGTTGCCACTACATCACGAAGTTCGTGCTCAGGACGCAGGTAGAGCAGCACGCCGTCTGCAATTAAAGTCGATAAGGAAATCATCCGCGGATTAACAGCTGCCACATAAACGGGAATACTTTGCCTTTTCGGCTTAAATGCCAGTTTGAAATTCTTTATTCTGCAAACCTTTCCTTCGTAGCTGACAGGCTCTCCCGTGAGTAGAAGACGTATACATTCAATATATTCTCTCATTCTTTGAACTGGGTATTCGAATTTTGATCCGTGCCAGTTGCCAGCCAAAATAGGTGTGCCAGCTCCTAGTCCCATTATCATCCTGTTATTGGAAAAGACATCGACCGTCGCTGCTGACATCGCAATAGTAGAAGGAGGTCTCGAAAATATACTTACTATTGAGCTCCCGAGACGTGCTCTCTTAGTTACCTGGGAAAGAGCCCCGAGCGAAGAGAATGCTTCACGCCCCCATGACTCTGGAACCCAAAGGGAATGCGTATTCGCATTACGTTCTGCCTCCATTCCGGCCGACAGCATCTCTTCCGGGGCAGACAACATTCCTAGGCTGTAACCTATGCGCTCAATTATCATAATAACAAGCTGCTGCTCTTTATCTCCTTGCTCGCTTCTTCGATATCCTTATGTGAATCGATAGATCGCCAAAAGGACCTCTCATATCGTATCGCCTTGATTCTCTTCTCCTTAATCATTACCGGAAGGGCAGTTACCTCAATATTGCCGCTGTCTGGCAGATAACCAAAGACATCTGACCCAAAGTAATACACTCCGGCGTTGATCCACCTGTCCTTAATTTGCGGCTTTTCTACAAAGCGGATGATGTTGGAGTAGTTGTCTAGCTCAATCACACCAAACGGACTTCTCAGGGGAACAACGGCTATAGCGGATGACGTTGCCCCGTCGCGTAAGACATTCGGATCGAGATCTGTCAATATGTCTCCGTTCACCATGAAAAAACCATCATTTTTCGTTCCGCCCAAGAGACTCTGAGCATTCTTGAGTGCTCCGCCAGTACCCAAGGGTTCTTCTTCTACCGCATATCCTACTTTCACTCCGAACCTGCTCCCACTACCGATGTAATCAATAATGTGTTCTTTTAGATATCCTACGCAGATTACAATTTCACCAATTCCGAACTTTTTGAACCATTTTATTTGCCATTCTATAATGGGCTGATCTAGGACCTCTATCATAGGCTTAGGCCTTTCGTCAGTCAACGGTCTCAAACGCTTTCCTAATCCGCCAGCGAGTATAACCGCTTTCATTAGTTCTCTTGCTACACTTTAAGAAAAAAAGGACAGATAATTATCTGTTTAAGTTCCCGCCTAGAAACAGCTGCCGGGATTAATCTCTCTGAGTAAACACCATATAATGTTCTGCCTTTAAATACAAATGACACGCTGTGTCACTCTCCCTCATTCCTAGAATAGATATACAATCCATCTAGAAACACCCTCTGATCCTTACCTTTTACTTTTGTCGAAGATTCGATATTGGCTGCTGTCTGAGAAACATCCTCAAGGCTAGGGCCATCGACAACCACATCATCACCCATTACGCTAACTTTTGTAGTATCGCCCACTATATGTGAAATCCTAGCCGATCGTTCACCAAAAAAGTTTTCAACATGTATCTCTCTGCCTTTGACCCTTACAGTAATTGGAAAGTGCGCAAAAACTATTTTTAATTTATAAACATACCCTTTCTCGACACCTTTGAACATGTTAGCGATAATGCTTTTTGCCGTGTTAGTTATCGCAAGGTCGCTCTTTCTTTTACCATCCGGTTCTATTGTTACTGTCCTGTCAGTTACGGTTATCGCCGCCGGCAATTTATGGATATCTTTGCTTATAGTTCCTTTACGACCGGTGACTACCACAATATGGTCTCGTTTTATTATATTGACGTTTTCCGGGATCAACACTTCGGCTTTTTCTTTAGTAGACATAGCCTATTAAAATACCTCCAAGACCTCTTTCCTGTGCTTCATGGTGTGACATTATCCCTTCGCTTGTAGAAACGACTAATAATCCCATGCTATAGGCTGGAAGATACTGACGCTCCCAGTCTAAATATCCATCCTTCTTTACGCTGAATCTAGGTGTTATAATTCCGCACTTTGTGATTTTCGCTAGCAGTTGAATCCGAAACTTACCAGCCCGAGCATCGTCGATTTGTTCAAATTCTCCGATGTAACGATATTTCTGCATGGTCCGCAAGACATCACTTGAAAACCTAGAAGAAGGGATTACAATGCATTCTTTTTTCCTTCTTGTCTCGTTGTTATATAGAGTCGTAAAGAGGTTGGATAATACGTTTAAAGCAGGCATTTTGAGTGTCAGACCACCGTTACTGATACTTGATAAAACCCAGACTTGAAGCTACTTCTCTGAAACATTGTCTGCATAACATCAGGTCATACTTCTGTATTAATGCTGTGTATTGGCCGCATCTTTTACACCACCTGGTTCCCTTCCC
>JAREAJ010000080.1 GCA_029240395.1 Nitrososphaeraceae archaeon | reverse complement strand
TTTGACTTTAGTCAATACCTAGTAAAGCTTGAGGAAATATTAAAGGAGTATCAGGATCGTATCTTAGCCTCTATAGGAATTGAGGGATCGAAATCTTTCAGAGAGCTAGTAGCCGGTCTACAACCTATTGAAATTGCTAGAACGTTTATCGCAGTGCTTTATTTGGGGATGAGTGGTACGTTGGACATAGAGCAGCCAGAGGAGGCTGATGACATTAAAATGACCCTCAAGAATGTATGACTGAAGGGTGAACTGATAATCTAGTAAGAACTATAGGCGATACAACTTGTTTCCTCAAGACGAAATTAGCGCTAGGATTGAAGCGGCCCTTTATTCAGCTGGGAGACCGCTTACAGTAGAGGAACTTGTCAAAGCGGGAGGAATAAACTCAAGAGAAAAGACACTTAGGGTAGTCGCCGACTTAGTAAAGAAGACGAAAACTGTCTTCAAAGCTTTGGAGATCGCCCAATTGGAGGACGGAACTTTTGTTTTTCAGCTAAAACCCGAATACGCGCCCGTAATTAGAAAATTTGCTAATCAGCCGATAGTATCTGCAGGCGCTCTTAAGACCTTATCATTTATTGCTTACGAACAGCCAGTTCTTTCAAGGAGGCTTGTTCAAATTAGGGGCAGTCAAGTTTATTCTCATTTGAAAGAACTTGAAAGGTTAGGTTTTGTCCAGCACGAAAAAGTTGGAAGGCTCAAAATGTTTAAGACAAGTAAGAAATTTCAAGATTATTTTGGTATAAAGGACGTTAATACTTTAAAGGGAAGCCTAACAATTGACAAGGGTTAGATGATCCAGCGTGTAGAAGCATTAATAATAACGAATTAGCATTTTAGACCTTATGCGCAAATCAATAGAAAATCTGTCTGGGCGGAAGTTCACAGGAGGCCGCAAAGTCGCTATGAGAGGGCGGAGAAAATTTGAAATTGACAGATATCCTAATGAAGGCCTTTTTGGCGAAAATCAAATTAGAACGAGGCGAGTAAGAGGTAATAATACGAAGTCATCTGTGAAGTCTGGTGCATTTGTCAATCTCTCAGACCCCGTGTCGAGGAAAACAACCAACACAAAAATATTGCAAGTAGTGAAAAATCCAGCCAATAAGGACTATGAAAGAAGAGGAGTAATTAGCAAGGGTGCCTTACTGGAGACGGAGTCTGGTTTAGCTAAAGTGATATCACGTCCTGGACAGGATGGTTGCATCAATGGGGTACTTGTAAAACAGTAAATAGTTCGGCCCTTCAGACATTTGCAGCATACTTAAATGACAACAATAAATAGAGAATAGCAGAATCACCACAATTAACACTCGATAGAATGTCGATCCTTTCTGTTGGCCCTCTTTACCCAGAACCAGTGCTACTTGTAGAAGGGAAATCAAAGACGGAAGACAAAAAGTTTATTGTAGCAGCAGATCTCCATATAGGTTCTGAGACCTATGGTGTCAAGAATGAAGTTAATTTTAATCCCGAAATCCTCAGCCAAAATATTAATGATAGGTTACTCAGATTAGTAAAGTCGTCTAACGCTGATGGAATAATACTGCTTGGTGATCTCAAATCAAATATTTCCGGGATCACGAGACTGGAGCGACACAGCATATCAATGGTTCTATCTTCTCTTTCACGCAATACCGAGGTATACCTTATACCTGGTAACCACGATAGCTTTATCAAATATATTGCGTCAGATACCGTTAATCTTATCTCTCCAAGCGGGATGGTAGTAGGTGATACACTTTTTTTACACGGCCACACAATGCCATCAACATTAAGATCTTCTGTATCAAGAATTATAATGGGTCATGTCCACCCTGTTTTTCTAAAACCAAATAATATCGTAAGCGGACAAAGAATATGGGTTTATCTGAAGGTTAGTAAGCAAGCAGTTTTTCCCGCCAGCGATGGATTACTGCAAATTGTGATAATGCCATCATTCTACATTGGTACTCCTCCAATCCATCGACATAACCAAAGGAGGGTCGTATCACCGATAGTTGATCGGATAGTAAAGGATCGTGCAATTAAAGAAATGCTATGTTTGACGCTTGATGGTTCTATAGTCGCCGATCTTTCATCTGAAGACGATATTACTCTTTGATATCTAGCAAAGGAAATCCCCTTATTCAAGATGTCTGTAATTTCTTAAATAATCAATTGTAGGCTCTGATGAGGTGAGCCATTCAAGCGTCTTAACAAAGGATGTTGCCCCCTCTATTGTAGTTAGAACCGGGACACCCATTTCCACAGCCTTTCTCCTTATCTGGTATTCGTCATACAACATTCCAACATATTTTTCAATTGTAGAGGTCGAAGGGATGTTAATTATATAGTCAATCTTTTGCTCAAACAGCAAGTCGGCTATGTTAGGCTTTCTGTCTGGCTCGCTTATTTTGTATACCTTCTCCACAGGTCCAAATAGGTTTGATTCGAGGAATTCAGCAGTATGCTCCGTTGCCATGATCTGATATCCCAAAGAAGAAATTAGCGAAATTAGAGAAAGAATCCTCAGTTTATTTTTCTGTCCTCCAACACTAATTAGCGCAGAACCTGATAATGGTAGCGAGTATCCTGCCGCCAAGTAGGCCTTTGAAAGCGCATCATAGAAGCTCTTTCCAAAACAAGCAACCTCGCCAGTCGAGTGCATCTCCACACCGAGAACAATGTCTGCGCCCTCCAACTGCATAAAAGAAAACTGAGGAACCTTGATGGCAAAGGCAGATGTTTTCAACCATAAATCCTTGGCCGATTCCGGAAGATCTTCGCCGGCCATAGCTCTTGCTGAAAGACCTATTAAATTGGCCTCTATAAACTTGGAAACGAAGGGCATCGAACGGGAGGCTCTTACATTGGCTTCTATGACAAATACCTCTTCGTTCTTTACCAAGTATTGAATATTGAAAGGCCCAACAATATTGAGGGCCACACCTATTTTTGATGTATACTCTTTGATGGTTTCCAAAGTGTTCCTGTCTTGTCTCCAAGGAGGAATACACATTATTGCATCACCGGAATGAATACCAGCGTTATCTATGTGCTCAATGATTGATCCTACAATCACACCATTCTTTCCCGACACAGCATCGACCTCAACCTCTGCTGCCTCTTGAATGAATTTGCTGATCACGACTGGATGTTCCGGGCTAATAGTCGTTGCCGAGGTCAAGAACTCCTCAAATTGGTGCTCAGCCCAAGCCACTTTCATTGCTGCGCCACTAAGAACGTACGAAGGCCTAACAAGAACTGGGTAGCCCACTGTCTCAGCAAATTTCTTTGCCTC
>JAREAJ010000022.1 GCA_029240395.1 Nitrososphaeraceae archaeon | reverse complement strand
GCCATTTATGATAAGAGAAAAGGATTGCATTTTCTGCATGGCTTGTGAGAATGTATGTCCACCACAATGTGTAAAGATATTCCAAAAAGGCTAGTGCTCTTGAAGTGAAAAGAAGTAAAAGCAGTCTGATACTGTTGAATATTTGCGTCCACCGGCGGTACGTTCTCGGGCGAATGTATGGTCCGATTTCGGCCTAGATACTACTTGGTAGAACGATCCAAGGCATGCTGCGAGCTCATGGATGACATCATTTGTCAGTCGGCGTTGATTATTTCCTGTCTACAGCCTTCCTTTTTGCTGCGTGGACCTTAACACTATACAGTCTTAACTTCTTCTTTTTACTATACTATTTATCACGTGGGAAGAGGGCTAAGGGCAACGAGGTAAGCATTTCCCAATTGCCAATGGTAACCATTCAGCTTCCATTGTACAACGAAAAGTACGTTTCATCTCGTCTAATTGATGCTGTCTGCAACATGGACTACCCCAAAGACAGGTTGGAGATTCAGGTTCTCGATGATTCTGAGGACGACTCTAGGGAAGCTGTGTTAGCGTCGGTCCAAAAAAAAAGGCTCAAAGGTTTCAACATCCATCATATATCGAGACGAGAGAGGTCTGGGTTCAAGGCTGGTGCCTTGAGAATGGGAATGCAATACGCGAAGGGAGAATTTATTGCAATATTCGACGCTGATTTTGTTCCTCCTCCTGAGTTTTTAAAAAAGTCTCTTAGGTATTTTTCTGATTCGAGAGTTGGACTGGTACAATCGAGATGGGGGCATATGAACGAAAATTACTCTACGCTTACCGAGGCCCAAGCGCTATCCCTTGATCTTCATTTCTTGATCGAGCAAAATGCTAAAAATTCCACACATTTATTCGTCAACTTTAATGGAACTGCGGGCGTTTGGAGGACATCCTGTATCAAGGACGCCGGCGGATGGCATACGGGGACGCTAGTGGAGGATATGGACCTTAGCTTCAGAGCACAGATGAAGGGATGGAGATTGTTATTTGATAAAGACATAGTGGTCTCAGGGGAGCTTCCGGTCCAAATGAACGCTGCGAAACGACAGCAATTCAGGTGGGCGAAGGGCACAACGCAGCTAGCACTGAAACTATTGGGAGAATTGCTACTCAGCAAGCGGATCCCGGTGGATACAAAATTTCAAGCTTTTATTCAGCTAACAAGACACGTCATATATCCTATGTTTCTTGCCCAGTTTATCCTATTCCCAATCTTGCTTAACACAGATAATACACCATACCGCATGGCTTTTTCGCCGTTTCTTGGCTTGTTTTTTTATATGTTATTAGGTCCGGTCGCTTACCTGTATATCATACGGCGTCTCTGGCCAAAGAGGTGGGCTTCGAAAGCAAGACAATATTGGATTTTATTATTTTTCGCTACAGGGATTTCCGTCAATAACACTATAGCCGTATTTGATGCCATCCTGGGTAAAAGAAATGAATTCCTGAGGACCCCCAAGTTTGGCGTAGTGAAAAGAAGTGACAGATGGAGGGACAAGGACTACGTACTGCCATTTAACAGAACAACATTACTCGAAATTTTCTTCTCATTGTACGGTTGCCTATCGGCCTTCATCTGTATTTACTCAGGCAGTATTTCGTTTTTGCCAATAATATTATTACAAACGATAGGTCTAATTTACGTGACTTACTTAAGCATCGTGGACTCACGAAAGAAACTGCCTACCATGTCTAAAGGGCGGCGAGAGATCACGCGGCCTCAAAATCTTACTTCTTCAACCTCAGAGAATATAAGTAACATTAACGGGGAAGTGCCTATCAGCCGGAGAGGAAAAAATACGATCCCTGGGTTTCATTTGAGTCACAGAAGAGCTTGGAATGCGGTAATTTCGAAAGCTATGCTTCTGGTATTTTTAATGCTTTTGGCTGGTGGTGCGATCGCCGCCATTTATGGCTATCAATATTCAATTTATCCCTTAGATAAATCCGCTGGATATTTATCACGCGCCCAGGCCGCTCAATCGCCGCACCTGGTATTTTTGTATCTGAACAATGCAAAGGAACTAATTCCGCCCGATGGTAACCCCGTCTGGACATTTCCCAACCCTAGAACGGATTTTACGCTTATCTCTCACGATATAGATTCAATGCAAGAAAGGGCTCTAACAATCTCCGGTTTAGAGCCCCAGAGCGCTGAGTACAATACAGCGCTTGAGGACCTTCATTCTTCAATTAGGATAATAGAAATGAATCTTATAGAGGCACAGCCCTATGTTTACGGCAGCCTTAATAATATCATTTTTACCGGTATATGGATAGGCCTGATCTTATTAACATACAATCTGATAAGTCGAATGAGAAGGAAGTTCCGAGAAACGGAGCTCTCATAGACGTAGCCGATGGCGTTTCGGAAACGCAAGGCGTTGGTCTACATCGCTTCTTTTTGAGCTGTTATACGTCGATAGTAACGTGGTCAGTTACCCTAGTACTTTCATCATCTACAGTCAGTAAGAGGATCATCATCCCTCCTTTGAGGAGACATACAGACTATTAAGCGTATTCTAATAGAATCAAATACTTGTCAACAATATAATATTGAGTTGACTTCTTGGTTTAAATAGAAATTAAAATTTCGTAGCTTGTGTCCAAAAGCGAAGTGATGCGTAGGATCTCTCTTAGCGGCCGAAATGGGATAAAGAGGACAGATATAAAGAAGGAATTCCAACACATGCCTGTAGATGAGATAGTTGAATCACTACTCGAAACTCGTGAAGTAGTGATGGATAAGAAAGGGACAGCTTTTTACCTTTGGGAGGCAGAAAATTATTTACAACATATACTAACGACTGATAAAAAGTTTAGGCTATTGTATAGAAAAATAGAAGAATTGAAAGTTATCCTGGAGAGTAACCTTGACCAGAAAATGATTAGTCCAGTTTCTCTTGCAACGGGGTATACATCGCAGTACGTCCTCGATCGACCTGCTCATGATCTTTTTCAGGATCACAGAGTAGCGATTGATAAGGACCAATTCGAGCGAGATTTTAGATTAGTACTTCAACATAACTCAAGCACTTCAGGATGGGTGTCACTATTAAAAATCAGAGAGGAGATGAATGAGAAATACAGAGTCACGCGAGAGGACTTCTATTCATTAGTTGAAGAAATTGCAAACAAAGATTATGAGACTTATGAGCTATCTTCCGGTGGCAGCGAGGGCATTATACTTAGAGGACTACTTCATGGCTTCATAAGGTGCATCTAAGAGATGTATCCATACGGTTTAGCCAAGAATCCATTCCCTAGCGCTGCTACTCCTGGTAATGAAGATATTATGCTTCTAGGTGGCGAGAGACACAAAAAAGCGAAATCGCTTGCAGTCGCTTGCGTAGAAGACATAGAGAACAAGATACAGCAGGAGGACGGCGCGACTCAGTTTAGACTCGTAACAGTAACTCAAGACGTGGGATCAGGAAAAACGCATTTGGCCCTACATCTTAGGAATTGCCGCGAGCTATCTGACAAAGCCATGGTTTCATTTACTGACTTATCGCAACTCCTTCCGAGAACAATCATCAACTTCTACAATGCGATGATGAAAGGATTTAGTAAGCATCATTTTGACCAGCTGCGGCAAGCCATATTGAACGACTTACAAGAAAGGGCTGCGAGAGACGATGGAAAGGATTGCAGAAAAGTCTTTGGGTATAGCTTGTGGGATAGACTAAAGGGAAATAGCCTAGAAACTAAGAAGCGCCTTATACTAGACAATAGGTTCAGCCACAACAAGAAGGCATTAGAAAAAGTTTTTTCTAAGAGTTTCACTGAGGCTGAGATTTCAATGATACAATCGATTGTTGGAATCGACGCAGGATTCAATCCTCCTGAGGTGGAGAACCTTAATGAGATGTTATTTAATCTGGGTGCTCTTGCAAAAATAAACAGGAGATTTTTGGATAGAGTTACTGTTTTTGAGATTGATGAGTGTGACTCAGATAGGTCATCGATGGATCTCCTAAAAGCTATGATTAATTTGCACTTGCCTTCTACCGTTCTGCTCGTGGTCCTAACCCCTGCAGCATATGAGGACATAAGAAATTGT
This sequence comes from Nitrososphaeraceae archaeon, assembly GCA_029240395.1. Lineage (GTDB taxonomy): Archaea > Thermoproteota > Nitrososphaeria > Nitrososphaerales > Nitrososphaeraceae > TH5893. Next base: position 6,421 of record JAREAJ010000022.1, on the reverse strand, counting down.
AACTCTTCACTTTATGATAGGCTAGAAAAAGCAAACTACAGGATTGACCTTGCTGGTTCAAATGCTCTTGAAGAAATATCTGAGATAATCCTGGAATACATAACTTTTGGCCGAAAGCAGAAACCAATTGATGCTTCTGAGCAAGCAGACATCCGCAAGAAAGTAAAAATATTGTACGAAGAATTCCCTGAGTTTAGAAATATCAGATCTATGATCAATGTTATGTATCACACTATTGAGCGAGCTTCAAGGAACAGTTCCAGAACTATAGATGAACATACTTTGGACCAGACGATCACTTCTATCTACCCCGGTCTTAAGTTAAGAGAAAACTTTATGTCTGTACCGATCTCCGAGTTTATTAAAATTGCAGAGGAATCCATGAATATTGAGGAAATTAAGTCGAGAGTTGCTATGGCAATCAAGGCTCTTCTCAATTGCGCAAGTGATAACGGAAGAGTTACGAAAGATGCCCTTCTTAGAAAAAATGGTCGTCGCATTGAGGTAGAATTTGATGACTTTGTGGGCAGGAAAACATCTCTTGAATTTTCCATCGTAAATGGAAATTCCGAATCCGTTGGGATTTCGGCCATTCAGCAGCAGGACGACAACCAATTGGAAAGTTCAATGAAACCAGGTATCTTAAGCCCTGACGTGAACCAAGAGAGAGCCTCTATGCAAGTGCAGGTCAACCGACACGTGTTGGTAGATTTGTTATATTTTGGCAACAAATACAGTAATAACCAAGTGGGGAATGACGAGGTACACCGGGCCCTGGCTCTAGGAGAATCTCTTAACCTTTATTGACATCTCTCCGCCTCTGTCTTTAGCATTCGTGACATCCACAAACTCTTTTAAGTGAGTAGGGCATTGCTCAATTGTGGAAAAGACTGGCCCCCAGGATGACAACTGCAAATATTATCAGTCAACGTCGGAGGATCTATTCAGATGTAATATTTGTGGTCAGACTGCAGAATACATAATTCATCTCGAGCTGGTAAAAGAGAGGAGCAACTATACCATTATGGAATCTGATGAGAACATGCCTTTCTATCTATGCAAGGTCCATGAATATGTATACAAGAAGATGCGAACGAGCATTGATTTGAAGGACTATTTCGATGAAACCATTAGAATAAATAGATAACCAATTACTGATATAGAATTCTTGGAATGCCAAGTTTTTAACTGCATTAATGATGGCTGACCATGATTTTTCGAGCAAGCTTCGCTAGCTCAAAATTTGCACGGGCTGTTTACCTAGTTTCACGTATCAGATGATCAAGAATTATCATTAGACTATTGGGTTCCTGTGATAGCTTCAATTGCTCAGTATAAATGCGACAGCCGGGATTTGAACCCGGGTTACCAGATTGGCAATCTGATGTCCTAGACCAAACTGGACGACTGTCGCTCGTATTGGTCATGCTGGGACGCTATTAAAGCATAACGAATCTATTCCTTGCGCATTATAATCATCGGATGTAGGAACAATTTCTGTTGGAACATCGATGTTACTACCTTTGAGGTATACTCGTTCAAATGTTTTTAGAATGCTAATTATTATATTGTTTAAACAAAAATTATACGAGCCGTAGGAATGACGCTTTTATTGTGATTACGTTGATCCGTTTAAACTATATGGTATGCATTTGCAAATACTTCTGATGACGTTCCGTATGATTGTAGAAGAATTAAAGGCCAACATAGATCGCAACAAAGCGGTAATTGAATCATGCTTAAAAAAGAATCCAGCGGTTGTTTTTTCCAAGGTAAACGAGGTCGCGCAATTTGTAGGTCGGAAACACAACATGCAAATCCGTCTTCATTTTCCTGATAGCACAAAAATTAGGGAAATCAGCGCTTTTGGAACGGAAAACATTGGTATTGTTTTTGACACTTCACGTAAGAGTTTCCCCATTCCCCGAGAAGAAATAAAGAGAAAGGCCGAAGGGTTGGCGGACTTTATCGAGGCAAGAGATGCGTATATGTACGAGGGAAAAGAAGGGGTCCGAGTATTATTGAAATCAGGCAGGTTGGAGATCCAACCCGGCGCTGTTCACCTTTGGTGTAAAGTAGATAGCGAGATAGCAAATTATGTCGATTGGCTCATGCAGTATGTTTATTGTGCTAAACAGAATTAAGGCTTCGTACTCGGCCGACGAAGAATTTGCGTTCGTATCATGAGGGCATTAGATGTCTTAACGCTTGTTATATATGAAACACGACCACCTGAACAAGTGCTTAAACAATGGTTTGACCCAGCTCAGAGACATACTTAGGTTAGCCCTGTTTTACTCTCTGAGTGTCTCAGAATGCAGATTGTGAGGATGTATCCTTCATTTCTCCCAAACGCCTAATTTTAGTATGAGCAGCAATTGGGACAACTGCCTCTAATCCGAGAGGACTTTTTCCATGTAGCCTCCGAGGCCGGCTACTTAGCGGTTGAATCATGAATGTTTATTTAAGTGCATTTAAAGAAGTCAGTCAATACGCTAGAAGGTCTTAGATTTAAATAGCCAGACCAGACTATGAAGGTCATGTCAGATCTACCACAACAGAATCAACAGGTTCAGAGAGAAGGAACCCGCGACGCAATATACATAGGAAAAAAACCTCTGATGGCATACGTAACATCCACACTCATCCAGCTCGCCAATCAACCCTCCGTAACCATAAAGGCAAGAGGACTGAGTATTGGGAGGGCTGTCGACGTATCTCAAATCATCCTAAAGAGAATGGAAAATGCAGGATACAAAGTTGGTGAAGTAAGAATTGGTTCTGAAACAGTCCAGTCAGAGGACGGTAGGACTAGGAATGTTTCTACGATCGAAATTGAGATTAAGCGAAGCTAAGACGTAGCAAATGCTGTCTCTGATTCTTTTTGTTGATTGAATATTGAACTAGATGCGATCGGAAACGGCGGCAATATTTCTTGCCCATTTAAATCCTGTAACAAAGACCCACGTTCGTATCATATCACATTTGGAGGGCATGTATGATATGGTTTATGTGTTTCCCGTAAGGTTCTTTGCGCACGGCCACGAGATAAACACAAGGAGTTTCCCCTTTTCTTATGATTTAAGAAGGACCATGATCGAATCGGCCTGCGGGACCCTTCATGTTGCCGTGCTGCCAAATTATACATTCTATGCCCCATTTTTCAGGTATCTTCCGCCTCTAATATCTCCTTACTCTTGGGCCCTCAGAAATGACATAGTTAGACCTATTCAAAAAAAAAGTTTGTATCGTACACAGGGGATCGTATAGAGAGAGTCGCGCTAAAGATCTACCGGCTGAACCCTGTGTCTGCAAGCCGCATGGATATTTCTGCCTCCTATATTAGGGAGCTAATTTATAACCAAGCAAAAGAGGGAGCCATAGATCAAAAGTGGTCTGAGTTCGTTCCACATGAGGTTTCTCAGATAATCGTAGATAACTGGGGGATTGTTAGTAACTTTGCCTCCCTTCCTGATCGAACACTCAAGTTTATGGGCTTGAAATTTCCAACTGAGGGATTCATTTAGCCTCGAAGCTATTTATATTCCACAAATTGCTTTTGCTCTCATGAAGAACAAGGGGGCTGAGTACGTCTGGTTTGATGGTCAGTTTGTTAAATGGGAAAAGGCTTCTGTTCCTATAATGACCCATTCCCTTCACTATGGCACCGCCGTATTTGAAGGGATACGCGGATACGGAACAGGAAACAACTTGTTTATTTTTAGGCTTGAGGATCATATGAAAAGACTCCGGCGCTCAGCATCCGTTTATAATTTTAATTCACGTGCCACAACAAAAGAACTATGTGAGGCAACGGTGGCGCTGGCACGGAAAATTGCAATTAAATGCTCTTGCTATATTCGACCACTCACTTTTGTGGGATTACATGGAATCGATCTCAACGTTACCCGAGACTCACCTACACATACGGTTATCATAATCTTCCCGTTTGACAAATACTTCAAAGCGGAAGGCATCAAGGCCTGCGTTTCTTCTTGGAGAAGGATCCACGACGGCTCCCTCCCGCCCCTTGCGAAGGCTGCAGGCAATTACTTAAACTCAGTTCTCGCAACGCAGGAATGCAGGCGTAACGGATATGATGAATCCATTATGCTTGACACGCAGGGTAACGTTAGCGAGGCGTCTGGCGAGAACATATTTCTAGTGAGAAATAACGAAATAAGTGTTCCCAACCTTGCAAGTTCTGCCCTTGAGGGAATAACGAGAGAAACAGCAATCATCATTGGTCGGAAGCTAGGTTATGAAGTCAAGGAGAGACCTATTGCGAGGACGGAACTTTACATGTCCGACGAACTATTTCTTACAGGTACGGCAGCAGAGATCGTGGCTGTTACGCATCTAGACGGCAGACCTATTTGCGAGGGCAAAGAGGGACCTGTAACGAAAGATATTCGTGAGATGTACGAAAAAATCGTACGCGGTAAGGTCGATGAATACATGAGATGGGTAACACCGATATGGTGAAGGATCCAAGCGATCTTGATATTGCGGTAGTTGGCGTAGGAGGTTGGGGAAAAAACCATGCAAGGGTCCTAATGGATCTTGGAGTTCTAGCAGCCATATGCGACGCCAACGCGGAACGCGCGAAAGAATTTGCTGCTAAATACCATACATGCTATTACACCTCGTTAGATGATATGCTTAGGGAAAAAATATTGCACGGTTGCATTATCTGTACGCCCACGAGGACGCACTTCGATGTAGCGAAAAAGATAATGGAGCATGGTGTGAACGTATTTGTAGAAAAGCCGCTGGCATTTTCCTCTGCCGAATGTGAAGAAATGATCAATATAAGTGTGAATAGAAAAGTGCTTCTCACATCCGGCTATATAGAGAGGTTTAATCCTGTAGTTCAGGACGTCAAGCGTATCATAAAAGACAAGACTTATGGAGATCTGTTGATGTTGGAGTTCCATAGAGAGAACCGGATGCCAATGCACATAAAAGACGTCGGTATTATCTATGACACATCTGTTCATGATATTGATACAGCTATGTTTTTGTTTAACAGCCGTCCCAATGTTGTCTTTGCGAGAGCCGGTGCTAAGTTCCATTCCTATGAAGACTTCGCTACACTCATGCTAGGATTTGAAGACCACAAGGCTGCAATAATAGCATCGAATTGGATAACCCCCAAGAAAGTGAGAACTTTCAACGCCGTATGCACGGAGGGGATAATTTCCGGAGACTTTATAACCCAAGAAATACATATTGACGAAGCAGAACGCACGATAACACCCCGTCGAACCGGAGCTCTGCTAGAACCCCTTACTCTTGAATTAAAAAGTTTTATAGGCGCCTTACAGGGTAAGGCCGATGAATCATTAATATCTGCCACAGATGCCACTAATGTCACCAAAGTCGCGGAATCAGCGATCTTGTCGAGTAAAACAGGATCACCTATATATCTGGAGTTGAAATAGATGAAGAAACATCTGCTTGACATTCTTGCCTGTCCAATTGACAAATTTTACCCCTTAGAGCTATTCGAGTTTAGTTCGAGGACTACACCGGGTGGCGAGGGTCAAAAGCAGGGGGAACTAGTAATCGAGGAAGGGATGCTCTACTGCGGCCAGTGTGCCAGATTTTTCCCAATTATTGATGAAATTCCGATAATGCTTCCCGACGAGTTACGAGATCGGGAACGTGACATTAAATTTCTGCAGAGATGGCGTGACAGAATTCCGGACAAGGTTATTAGCGATCCTCGGCCATAGCACATATAGAAGATGGTCGACTAAGAAGATGCATAATGGGGGAGGAAAAAAAAATGCGGATAGCCCTACTGTTGCCAATTGGGTATCCGAGAGTGCAAAAATTGGAAAGAATGTGAAGATATGGCACTTTGCATATATTGGAGATGAAACTAAAATCGGCGACAATGTTATGATTGGCTCTTTAACACATGTTGACTACAAAGTTAGTATTGGAGAGAATACCCGGATCGAAGGATCTGTGTATGTTCCTCCTCTAACTGTTATTGGAAAAAATGTCTTCATCGGGCCAGGGGCCACTTTTACAAATGACCCTTATCCGATGAGTCCGAAGATGAGCGGCGTCGTGGTTAGCGATGGAGCGATTGTAGGAGGTGGGGCGTTGATTAGGGCAGGTGTCGTCATAGGGAACAATGCTGTGGTTGCCATGGGATCGGTCGTCACAAAAGATGTACCCGCCGACATGGTGGTAATGGGAAATCCCGCTAGGGTGAGGTACTCGCGGAGCGATTATAACAAGAAGCAGCAAGCTTGGAATTCATAGCGGTGGATTAAGTTTTTTCTTACCAGTCTTAAGTTTGAGAAAATTAGAAAATAACCCGTTGTAAAAGCAGGCCTTACTCCTTCACTGGCTTCTTCAGCCAGAAGAAAACGGTGGCGGAAAGCTGCAGCTGCGGAGAACTCTA
>JAREAJ010000001.1 GCA_029240395.1 Nitrososphaeraceae archaeon | reverse complement strand
GAATTTTACGGTGATTCGTATAGGGGAAATGACGAGCCAATTTTTGTAGGTATTCCCACATTCTTAAAACTGCCATGGATCAAAAGCTTGGAGGAACTAAAGAAAGTAAGACCAGACATCGCAATTATCGGCGAGCCATTTGATTTTGCAACAACTATCAGACCCGGAGCCAGATACGGACCTCGCGCAATTAGAGCGGCGTCCACGGTACCTTCTCCGCCATATGAGCATTTCAATATAGAAACAGGTGTTGATCCTTTTGGGGTATTTCGAACAGTTGACTATGGCGATGTGGTCGTTTCACCTGGTGATGTTATAGAATCTCACACTAGGATGACTAACAAGGTAAAAGAAGTATTAGATATAGATGGGATCCCTGTAATGCTTGGCGGCGATCATTCAATAACATTTGCGAACGTCCGAGCATTTGCCAAGAAATATAAAAATATAGGGATGATTCACATCGATACTCATGCTGATTGCGCTCCTCAGGGGCTTTGCGGTTTTAAATATGATCACGGAGCACACATTCGACGAATAATGGAGTTGGGCTGCCTTAAGGGCAAGAATTATACTTTGATAGGTCCACGCGGTTACTGGCCGGGTCCCGATCTCTACAAGTGGATGGCAGACCAAGACTTTCAGTGGTTTACTATGCTAGACGTTGAAGAGTTAGGAATAGACCAGATAGCCAAGGAAGCAGCAGACAGGGCGAATGATAACGTTGACGCAGTGTATATTAGCTGGGACATAGACACTTTTGATCCAGCCTTTGCTCCCGGGACAGGAGAACCAGAGCCAAATGGCCTTACCTCTCGAGAAGGAATGAAGTTAATGAGATTACTTTCCACTTCGTTTGATCCGAACAAATTCGCTTTCGACTTAGTGGAGGTAGCTCCCAACTACGATGTCAGTGATCAGAATTCATACAATGGAGGTATTACATCTGGTCTAGCAAATAGACTAATTGTTGAGCTGTTGGCTGGCTTGTCTCTCACGAAGAAGGGTGAGGTAGAAGGTAACCCGGTTAGACCCAAGTTTTATAGAGGTACCGGACACACTTATGACTTCGGAAAACCTAAAGCTAAACCTCAAAAAAGAAAAAGTTGATACTTGTTAGGGTAACGGCGATAGGCGAAGAAGACACCTCCACGTTTTCTCAAGTCTTCGAGTACTCAAATGAATCTTTTGATACCATATTCTCACCCACCTTAGATAAAATCAAGGAGAAGCTTAAACAGGGGCTTAGAATTAACCTCTACGAATGTCTAGCATTATATTGTGATTATATAGTATCACGTTTACGTACGAAGAAGGGCACATCCACAATTGAACAAGGAATACGGGCACTCTTATACCATCATGATGTAATGACGGGGGTTCCAGAGACTCTCAGGAAGATAGTTTTCCAAATAGAACTCAATAAAGGAAAGCAAGAAATAATAACTATCACTGAGCCGATAAGAATTCCACATTACGTCCTAGAATCAAATTAATGACTCTCCTAGCTAGAAGTATTATCCGATATACGAAATGAGACAAACCAATTCATTTCTACCTACACAATTCAATCTTCGCTGCGGCCCGAGAAACTTTACCTTTTTCAACACAAAATTGTTTTGATTTTGCAATGTTTAGAAAAAGTTATGCAGCATATCTAATCACAGTTGCAATTTTATGCTTTTAAGATCAAAGCATTGAAACAAAGCGTGGACTGTGTAAAGACTAATAGTAATGGTGCATTGGGCGTTGCTGCTTTCCTAACCTGTCAAAATAGTGATCATGTTTGTTATCCCCGCCAGCATGAGCATGTTGTGTTCCATCAGCATGCGTATGGGTATTCATTACTGGTTTCATCATTAGTACATCGTCAACCCTTACTAAGAGAATGGCAGATTCAACGGCGGTTTTCAGCACTTGCTCTTTCACAAGAGCGGGTTCCACGACGGTATTTGATCGCATGTCGTCTATTTTTCTTTCCGTCGGGTTTATCCCAAACCACTTTACTTTGCTACCTGTGCTTCTATACGTTTTCGCCCTCAATTCTGATCTGGTGTCTAATTCATCCATTCCGGCGTTTTTAGCTATAGTTAATGGTATCTCTTCGAGGGCATCAGCAAACTTTTCCATTACAATTTGTGTCCTACCTCTTGTTATAGTCGACAGCTTTTTTACCTCGCTTGCAACTATAGCCTCAAATGACCCACCTCCGTACACAATATTTGGTTTGATAATGAAGTCCCGTAACACATTAATAGCATTTAACGCAGAGCGATGAAATTCGTCTAAAGCGACTTTGGTGCTTGCTCTTAATAGAATTGTTACGGAATTTGGGTTGATGCACCGTTCTACGAATACCATCTTGTCTCCTCCGATATTTGTCTCGTAAACACTTCCAGCATAGCCTAAAAACGGTTCTAAGCTAATATTGTCTATATCGTTTACTACATTTGCCCCGGTGGCCTTTTCAATCCAATGGATATCATTCTCCTTCACTCTCCTTAGAGAAATGATTTTTGCTTCAGCCAAATACTGCTGTGCAATTGGATTAATTCCCTTCCTTGATATGACAACATTTGCTCCTGAATTAATTATATTCTGAATCCTGTTTTTGAGCTTTCTAGACGCCGCATGCAAGAACTGCTTAATTTCAGTCGCGGAGTCCAGCCGGACTTCAGCATCAATCTTTGTGTTCTTGTCCTCCAGATCTTGATCTATAAGTAAAATCTTTGCATTGTTAAGACTTTTTGGCATAGCGGGACTATCAATTGTCTTATCCACTACTATACCATCGACAAGCCTGGTATCAGAAGTATTCCCTATTTTTTCTTCTATCTTTATATTATCAATGTGTGCCCTATTGTTTCGCATATCCGACACTGCAATCACAGCGTTAACAACGATCCTAGCCACATTATCTATTACTTCAACCATTGGTGCTAGTTTCGGATACAAACAAGTCTTTGCCAAGGACAACATTGTTTCACTATCAGAATTGTCTCTTTGCTCTGACAGAGTTCCGGCAATCTTAAGAGAGAATTCCAAGGCTTTAGAATAGCCATCGGCGATTGAAGATGGGGAAATACCTTGGTCCAACAATTCGTCCGCCTTCTGAATCAAAGCGCCAGCAAATACCACGACTGATATAGTTCCATCACCTACTTCGTTGTCGACGGCGTTGGAAGACTCGATAATTACCTTTGCTGCTGGATGCTCGACATCTATTTTGCGGAGAAGCGTTGCTCCATCCTTTGTTACCGTAGTTTCGCCGAGTATATCAATGAACATCTTTTCCATTCCTCGAGGGCCCAGTAGGCCTTTTGCTATGTCTGCTATTAGCCTGGCAGCAAGGAGATTGTACCTCCGGGCTTGATTGCCATGGGTGCGCTGAAAACCTTCTCCAAATAACTGCCGTGATTGAACCATAGAATATAGTCATACAGCATTACATCAGCGATTAATATTTGAATCGAATGAAGTATAACGCAAAAGTACTACAGACACTGTAACAAGCCCGCTCGATATACCTTTCTGATAATCCCCGATCGGACTAGTTTTTACCATATTCCATCGTCTACCGAATCAGAGAATCTTAACAACATAACCTTTGTCGCCAGGTAACGATGAGAATCCTTATAGAACTTTTTTGTCATGGTGGTGTCTAGGTTTCCTAATTTCATCAGTTATATCTGCATAGTTTCGTTCTCTTACAATTACATACGCTGTAAGCAAAATATTCTTGTTGTCAAATTGATAAAGAATCCTTTGTTTCCTATACTTTGCGCGCTTAAGGCGAAACAATCCATCTCAGCAGTATTTACTTCCAACTAGCACCTAGGAGCGGGTCCAAAATTAAGTCAAACTAAACAAGAAATACTTCCGGTAAGAGGGGATTGGAGAACAGGATATGGTTCTTAATACTGTTCTTCGTAGAATTAACGTTGACCCTTAATGATTCTCTTGCTGAAACCAAACCGTCCAAACGTTTGCCACCGTCAATGTTATACAATTTATTCTAAATTCACTTGAAAAGAGACCGACACTTTTATAGAAGGGGAGGGTAAAGTCAGGACTATGAAACCGGTCAAGACAAGAAGCGACGCCGAAGAGGCTGCACGGAAGGCGATCGAAATCTTATACGGTCCAGAATACAAGGATCTGAAAATCAGAGAGATGCTTCCGTATATATCCGACCAACTGGTTGTGAAAGGCGGACTACCAACCGAGGACAGAAAGGATTCATGGGATATCCAAGTAACGTTTCTCCTTCAAGGAACACAATTCACTGTTGATCTTCTTGTTATGGAAAAAGACGGTCAAATTGTTAATGCTCGCCTCATAGATAAGATGACCCCAATCCAAGCATAGATAGAATTTTAGCGATTTTACTGATACCTTCATAACGTCTTTTTTTTGTTGTATCAGTGATTTATTAGATAAGAAAATACCACAAGCCGTCAAAGCAAGCAATAATGATATAACGTAAGTAGATCTATAACAATTTACAACTTTTTAAAAGCAAGGCAAGAGTGTGTATATTTGTTAAAAACAAAAGAATAAATCTAGAGACCCTCGGCTTTTTATATTAGCCCTCGATAACATATTTAGTTGAAAGGATTGAAGAAAAAGTCATCAAATAAAAAGCATAAATCGAAGGACATTCTTTCCAGAAGCACAAGCGAAAAGGGTATTGCTTGGTTATCTTGTCCGATACACGCAATAGAATATGATACCTCGAAGGGTTGTCCAGCATGCGCAAGAAAGTAAATTCTAATTTGTATAGATAAATAAGCTCAATTGGGTTAGCACTAGCAATTTCACTAGGTTAGCCCTCGCTTGGAATAATTTTTAGCAGTAAACTTGTGGATCGAAGTACTCAAGGATCACGGCCACGTCCTTCTGGTATAAGAGTAATGAAGAGACCTACCTGCCTCTTATAACCTTCTAAGCGAGTTCTAAGCTGGATTCACTTTTCAGGAAAATTTTCGGGACTATCAATTAAGAGGTTTCCTCTGTTCTCACTGACTTGATTCGCGCCTGTTCAGGGTCAATGGGTTGATTCTCTTTGTTCGTATTTATAGTAGCTATCTTGTCTACCACATCCATTCCCTCTATTACTTTACCAAACACAGTATACTGATTGTCCAGGAACTGAGAGTCATTCAAAACGATAAAGAATTGTGAACCTGCGCTGTTTGGATCGGCTGCCCTGGCCATCGAAACAATGCCGCGTTCATGTGGAATATCACTAAATTCAGCCTCCACTGTGTGACCCGGGTTTCCTGTTCCCCATGTCTCCCGCGATGTACCGCTAGACTTTGTGTTGTTGTCTCCACCCTGAATGACAAACCCGTCTTCTATTCTATGGAACAATGTATCGTCATAAAAACCAGTTTTTGCAAGTGAAATGAAGTTGCTGACATGATTGGGAGCAGCATCAGGAAAGAACTCTATTTTTATGGGACCTTGAGAAGTATCAATGGTAGCAACTTGCCCAGGTTTAGTGGCATTTTCAGCCAAATTCATTTCTCCTGCTGTAGTTGTTACATTATTTGCTGACACCGAGGAATTGGCAGACAATATATTCGTACTATTCGTCTCCTGCAAAGAGCCCGTTTTTGCGTCCACAGGAAGTGCGGGGTTATAATTGTGGTTAACTTTGTAAAGAAGGACACCAAAGACCAGTCCATTATTGTTGCTCCTAAAACTAGGCGATGAATATACCAAACTTAATGGTTGGTTGGCAGTTTCGTTAGCGGGAAACTTGACGTCCTGTGCATACAGACCTAATGTGCCTGGTGAATAATCCTCCTGGATGTTGGTTAACATTCCGTTCTGAAAAGAAGCATAAGTTACAGGGGTGAAAGGAATAAGTTCGCCAAGCAAAGTTGCGTTCCAGAACCTAGGCGTAGGAGTAACGCCGTCTTGCTCCAGGTAGTTGCGCTCATCAAAGCCGCCTATTCTCATGAACCATTGTTTCTTACTCTCATCGCCACCGTTCCCAAGTGTGTAAAAGGAAGTGGTGTTCATTCCGGGAAAACGTTGGGCGACAAGGTAAATCAAGATGTAATCTGCTTTCAAATCTTTTGCTATCCTTATTCCTGCGTCTGGCTCTTCTATGAACATCTTGGCCAGAGTTGCAATTCGAGTCTGATTAATTGTGGCGTTGTCTGCTAAACTTGTTCGATTTCCGAGTGTTGTGATCCAATATCCGTAATCCCACCAAGAGGCAATTACTGAATCTTGAGGAGTGTTTTCTTCAATCCACTGGAGAGCATCTAGCCAGTCTGTTGTCGTTAGTCGATAACCAGTCCCACCATTCGCGATCGAAGGCGGTATGTCTGCCAAGCTAAGCCAGTTTGAGTTTGGTGGATATATCATTGGGACAGCAAGTATGAACGTAATAAAGACAATATATCCGGCCTTTACTAGGAAATTTTTACTACTCTTTATGTTCATTGTTTCCAATTTCTTTCTTGCTTTAGATCCCTTGGGAGACAAAGAGGACCTTTCCGTGATGCTTGCCTCCCTGTATTCCAGAACACTTCTTGTCGTATAGTAGAGTCCCAGGCCTGCAAGGATAATGATGCCTATAGAGGCATAGACAAGTAACCTTGCAAATGTCGCACTAACATAAAGTCCAGTAAGACCGATGATAAGTGCGAATATAGACATCTTATCTCGAGTCCTGAAAGCCATCCATGCTCCGAATCCTGCAAACATCAAGAGTATCGAATATTGAGTGAAGTAGTCGACCAGCGTCGGAGTGAAGTGCTCGGCTACTGATTCGGTCAGTGGATTAACTGCTGAGAGAAAGGGATTGATCGCATTAAGATATCTAAAGGAGGCAGAATAGTAACTGCCGGAAATTAGAACCGCGGCTGATACTACAGCAAAGGCGGCCAAAAGAATTAGCAAATTACGCAAGCGTTTTCCAGGCGAAGAGACCTTGCTTAAGAAGGTTGCAATTACCAGAAATACCGTGCCCCCTATCAACGCAATGCCAGGCAATCCTAATACAAAAGATATTCCAGGCCTTGGGAAGGCGCCCGCACTAATCAGCGCAGCAATTGTAAGTGCGATAGCGACGTACACTGGGATTTTGGTATCCCGCTGGAAAAAAGGAAGTGCTATGAAAAACAACGAAAGAGGAATGCTGAAATATTGGATTCCACCCCACGAAGCATTTGCAAGCCCGAGAAGAAGACCCGCTCCTACTGCCTTGACTATAGTAAGCCTAATTCGATTTCCTTTTATCGCTGAAAGGAAAAGATAAACAGCCAGCAAACCTAGAAACAATCCAAGAGGCTCTGATTTGAACCAGCCCAGGTTTCCCCTCGATATGATAGCCGGGGTAAATGCAAACAAGAGAGCAGAAAATAGACCTGCTGAAGTGCCACCAATGGTTCTTACCAATGCAAACATGACTATTGTTGTTAGGGATCCTAGAACAGCAGGAAGAAGGATGGTGAAATCTAAGAGCGTTGTCGAGCCTCCAAATATTTGATACATATACGCAGCAACTATATGAAGACCAGACTGGGAGGTAGCAGGGATATTCCTTCCCTCCGGGTACCACGACATCGTATCATGCCAACTTAAATACGCCCCAAGACCATGGTCTACAATGTATTTTGTAGCACGGTAGTCAAAATAAGGATCGAATTCATTGAGGTAGAATCCATATTTCATAGGGTAAGCACGCATAATAAACGCTGTCGTAAAACAGATAACAAGAACAGCAATAATCAACAAATGTCTAGTTTCAAACGCAAATTCTCCACTGCGCAATAAAACCCTGCCTCCGCTTAGCATATTTGTCAAATCTGAACCACCGCTTTTTTAAGGTACTGCAGTCAATGAAAACGCCAACACGCCAGGAAATCGCAAACGGAGCATTAATGGAAAGAGGTGATTCCTGACGTCAGATTCGAAAGGGGCAAATGTTTTTGGCTTGTTATAGATAGAGCGAATTTTCCCTAAACATTCGTACGTATCCCCGCCACCATTTCATTTAATTAAGATTCGGACTGTAGAAATTTCCCAACATCGTCTAATGAAAAATAAGGTTCAGATCAGACCGTCGTCACTCTTTGTTTAATATCCTTACTTCGCAGGTCCTGACAGCAGTTTTGAATTTGTTTGCGTCCTCTTCTGAGCCAACAATTGAACCGTAGTGCATAGGTATCGCAAATTTCCTCGGTTTAATAAATTCGTCAGTAGCCCTGGCCGCTTCGTCTGCAGTCATAACATATGTTCCAGACACGGGCAACAGCGCTATATCTGGGTTCAGTCCGCTCATCTCCGGGATAATATCAGTGTCTCCGGAATGATATATTCGGTGGCCGTCAACTGTGATGACAAAACCAATCTTGTTGTCCTCTTTGGGGTGAAACTTCTTGTTGGTATTGAAGGCACGTATGGCTTCAACTACGAGACCTCTTGGAGAAGCCCTTTCTCCAGGGTTCAACGTGGTAATCCTGCCAGCTGGCAGATCCTGAAGCTTCCCCAAGCATTCCTTGGCCGCAACAATCTCCGTGTTGGAATTCACAATTTCGGTAAGGTCTTCAATACTTAAATGGTCAAAGTGGTCGTGTGATACGAGGACAATGTCAGCGTCTTTAGTTTTGTGCTTTTCACTTAACTGAAATGGGTCTATGTAAATTATCCGCTTATTTTTTAGATCTGTAATCCGAAAGCCATCATGCCCCGTCCATTGAAACTCCAAGCCTTCATATCCAAACATGCGTTACATCAGGAGTTCAATGATATTAAAATATTATTTCCTTGGATAGGCAATTATTAGCCTATTATTACTTAGGGAAATAACTGGTGTATTGGTATCAAGCAGCTTGTCTCTTAGGTTTTTGTCAAGTGTTGCAACCACACATTTTGAAACCTTCGCATATTCCAGTATTGCTTCATCTACGTGGCCGGCCTTAGACAGGTCGATGAGTCGAAATTTTGATGTCGAAATTTCTCTAGCCATCCTAGCAATATGGGATCTTTTTGGCCCTGTTCTTTTCTCAAGCCTTTCGAGCTCATCAACAACAATACTTGGCACCAAAAAAACAAACCCTCCGACCTCCGCTTCTACCTTTTCGAGTCGCTTGACCGGCGTAGAAACAAGTGCCATAAGAAAGCTTGTATCGCATAGCACATACATTCTACTGTGCACACGCTACCGTGGTCAAATTCGGATGCGGACCTCTCGGCGAATGGTTCCTCGCAAGGGAAGTAAGTGGGATGCGATTCTTATAGCAGCATTTCGTATGAAGAAATGCACAATAGAGAAAGGAACAAGGCAGATTTTGTTGCGGTGTCCTAGACTTATGCTAGGATGATATCCCCGCACCGATTAGTCTCCATCTGTCTGCGATTCTTCTGCTTACAGCTACCCTACTTTGTGGAATCAGACATAAAGGCTTTTTCAACTTGGCCTCTATTTTGTTATCTTTTGAGTTTGTAACAGTTCCCAGGGTGGCTGCCGTTCCCACGTTAAGTCTCAAGAATTCCTTTGTCTTGATGGGTTCAACCTTTACCATTTCTTGTGTGCCGACTGCTGTATCAAAAAGTTTAACATCGATACTAATGTCTTCAACATCATCTGGCAGGGTCTCAGGCTTGCCCACGACGGAGCCAATCAGTGAGTCACTTTTGACGTACGTGGGATCCAATTTTGTGCCTATAGCAACCAATCCTCCTGGCCTCACTTTTTGCACGAGTCCTGCGCCCGTCCCTAGAGTTGAAACGACTGAACGGATAGGTTCGTATTTATTTTTTTTCTCATCCATAAAACCTGGCCTAATTTCAATTTCATCACCTAATGTCAATTCGCCCTGTATAAGAGCTCCGCCGATAACGCCACCGTTAACCTTATCCAATGGCAAACCGGGTTTATTTATATCAAAAGATCTTAAAACATGCATTATTGCTGCCTTGCTAGTAGACCTGGGAGGAGTTTTAATTGACGTTTCAATCGCCTCAATTAGGGCGTCAATGTTCAACTTGTGTTGTGCTGAAATAGGAATGATGGGAGCATTTGAAGCCACACTTCCTTTTACAAATTCATTTATTTGGCTATAATTTTCTATTGCCTTTTCGGACTCGGCAAGATCGACTTTGTTTTGGACGATTACAATCTGTGTGATTCCAAGAACTTGCAAAGCAAGTAAGTGCTCTCTTGTCTGTGGCTGTGGTACTTTTTCATTAGCTGCCACTACTAGTATTGCTCCATCCATCAATGCACCTCCTGAAAGCATATTTGCCATTAAACTTTCATGTCCAGGCGAGTCTACGAAACTCACTACTCTTTGGAGCTCACTTTTTCCACCACAGTTAGAACAGGAAGGAGTCGTCGAATAACCAAGCGGACTTTGACACTGAGGACATTTGTAAAACGCGGCGTCCGCATAGCCTACTTTGATAGTGATACCCCGCCTAAGCTCTTCACTGTGACCGCTTGTCCATACGCCTGTAATGGCTTCCACTAGGGTCGTTTTTCCATGATCCACATGACCCGCTGTGCCGATATTTACATTAGGCTGGTAGCCATATTCCTTCACATACCAATCAGGTAAGGTTTCTTTCCAGTGCAATAAGGGATGATAATTTTCTTGGGAGATATTAACCTAATTAATTAGTAATTTCTCAAAAGAATTGTAACAGTAGAGTCTTTGTTTCCTTATTTGTTCCTGCCGGCTACTATTTACTTCCACCTGGTTAAACATTGGTAGCAGGCTTTTCCCCTTCCTTTTCTGGTTGGTCAGGAAGCTTTCCTTCCACTAACAAACAGTTCAGCTGATAAATTTCATCTGTGATCAAATTCCCCCTCACCAATTTCCTTATTCTTGCTCCTTCTAACGGATTTTTCATCCCCACTCCTCTAGAAAGTAACACGTATTTTTTCACGCCGCCGTGAACATCCGCGCGCATGGGTGTCCCAGACTTATCACTACCGCCTGTTATTTTCATTTTGCCTGCCCCGACACCGATCACAGAGGAATCCAAAATATCTCCCAGTTTTGAGCCTAGCAAGGGTTGGGCTGAGATATCCTTGATTTCTTTGGAAGTGCTCTTACCGGTGCGATCAGATACAACCAACTTGAAATGTGCCAAGCCTTAGATTACCTCTTTACAAAATTTTCGACTCTTAATTAAACCTTACGACGTTTTAGATAAATACCTCTGTGCAAATGTACTTTCTGTGAAAGCCACATCATCTTCAGCAAGTTCATACAACAATGTGGTTGTGTGTCCGCGGTGTGGTTGTAACATGACATATATTCAAAGCTGCCATCTAAGATGTCCTAATTGTGGAGCACAACTTACGTGTTCGGATAAAGGTTACTACTGGTAGGCGTCTGCAACTCGGGCTTATGGTCCAGCTATATCCCGCTTCTATGCTAACGATGTTAGGTGGTACCCCAGGATGTTTTCGTCAGACTGTGCATCTAGAAATCTTGGAATCCTGAGTGCAATTCAAGTCTTATCCCAATCCAAATGTATATTATCCGCCATCTGCAGGGCCTTCGACTTCATAATTTCTATGTAATTATCGTAAGTTGCTCTGAATCCGCATGATCTACACTTTACTTCGGTCATTTCCTCGTTTACCAGGGCTTTGTTCGCACAGGTAGGACATTTTGCCTCTATATCTGTCATTTGTTCTGGCAGGTAGTATACTGCCTTGATGCTATTTAATAGTGGTGTCATTCATGTCTCTTGTTTTTCGACGAGCATAGCAAGCTGGTCAAGGAATTCTCAACCTTGCAATCGGAATCAATGGTGGTAGTGAGTTGGAGCAGATATCAGTAAGATAGTTCGGTTAATGCTATAAATTTGGTTGAGCAAATTTCTCTACTGTATGAAGTTGCGGAATTACAATGTAAATCCTGCTCTCGTGGTTATAGATGTTCAAAACGGCTTTGTGAGTAAGGGTGGCTCGTACGACCTACTGGGTATGGATACGAGCAATTACCGTCAAGTAATTCCAAGAATCAAGGAGCTTATAGATTTGTGCAGAGAGAACTCAATTCCCGTTTTTTACACTCAGGCAGTAAGAGAATCTTCAGGCATAGATCTGCTGACACGGACACATAAGATTCTGCCAAAATCCAGAGAAGAAAGAATTATGAAAAAGCCCATATGTGTGAGAGGAACCTGGGACGCGGATATAGTGGCAGAAGTTGCTCCCCGGCCTGGGGACCATGTTGTCATAAAAAGAAGGGATTCGGCATTTCATGACACAGAGATAAAAGTATGGCTGTCTAGCCTAGGGATAGATACATTGATATTTTCGGGAATAGACACTTCGATTTGCGTGGAAACGTCGCTTCGCGATGCATTCAATCTTGGATATGACGTCGTCCTAATAGCTGATGCAACCATATCAAGTAATAAGAAGCACTACGAATCCACTATAGATAATATAAAGGACTACTATGGTCTTGTAATGAACTTGAGCGAATTCAGCGGCTACATGCCCCAATCTCAAATGAATCCGATAAAGAAGCATCATGTATCTCAGCTACGACCAAGACATCAGGTCCAATAAGTAAGGTTTCCGTATAACTTAGAGCGAGTCATAGAATACCCACCTCTCTTAGTTTTGAGGGAATATAAGTCTCCGCAAGATACTTAAACCCAAGTTTAAAGAATGCATCCAGTTCGCATTTCTCCTTTCTTTGCAGGAATAAGGATAGCTCTTTTTGCCACTGTTTGTCGCTCAGCCATGGCTTTTTTTTCATATCGTTAGCTCTGGACAAGTCTTCGTCTGTGGCTGGCAACCGAGCAACCTCAGGGATATTATACTCATAAATATCAGAAAACATCATGCCCAGGACTTTTGCGTCGGGGGTAACTAGTCTGTCGCTATCATAACTTAGGGATTCGCTGCCTATTTTATAACGTAATGCAATACCAAGACCCCATGGATCTGCATCGGCAAATATTACTACCGGTTTTTTCCAAACCTCATTTAAAGTCTTAACCATCATTCGAGTTGCCCTGTCTGGCTCTCCTGAGCCTGTCAGCAATATTGCATTATATGTCTGAATGAATCCAGATTTTCGAATATTGTTTAGAACAGTATCCTTCTCCACGACCATAATGAAGTTTGCCTTGACATCGACTATTTCCACATCTCGAATGTTGGTCGGAATTAGCTGAGACGTTGCCCTGCTGCCCAAACTGCAGTCAATAACATCGCCTCCGACACGCAATGTTATGGGACCTGAAATCATCCCCTTCGGTTTAGAGGTTACGGAGAATTCTTCCCGAGGTACCCCTGTTAATAATTCAACTGCTTTGATTGCATCATCAGAGTTTTCCTGGCTATTCCAAAATTTTTGCTTGAATTTGTCGTCTCCAACCGAACTTAAGGTAGCATAATACATGCCTCTTATCGTGCTTTCCATTTCTTCATCGAGCAGCTTTCTTACGGCGTTAGCCATGACCAGATATTGCGAGAAGGTTGGTATTTTTTTTATGCTATCCGGACTTATTTGGACTTTTTTATTGCCTATGATCAACATTCTTTTCTGATCAGACCAGACGGTATTGTCGTATCCTACCTTAGGAACATCCAGCACGGGCATCCTCTCAACTAAAATATTTTTGCTAATATCCTTCATAATTAATTTAATCTTTTTAATAACCTCGACATGACGCTCGTCTCTAGCAGGCAAAACTTTAACCTCCCTTTAATTCAGTGGTTTTCTTTGTCTTACCAAATTTATCCAAAGTTACTTGGATGGGAGTATCAGTCTTATTCTTTTTCTTATTCTTAATTCTTCTCTTGTCTTCTATAATTTTGGCGGGTTTTGTACTAACAGAAGATTGTCTAGTGCTACTTTCCCTTATACGAAAAGCCGACGGACTGGACCGTAAGTATTTGTCTTGATCTCTGGATGACTCCAAAACGCTAGTCGACAATGGGGGAGATGCTTGCATATCTTTTCCGACCTCTTGCTGGATTCTATCTTCAGTAATTTTGTCCTCCTTATAGCCCAGCTTAAGTCCAGGCCCAACACCCTTAACATGCTTTTCGGCTAATGAATTGAAAACATCATATAGTCTTTTTGCATCTATACTTATTGACTCAGAAATAGCCTCAATGATGAAAGGGATGTAATGACGGTAAAGACGAAGGCGACTTTCTGCCTCTTTGATACGAAGCTCTTTTCGAATTTGGGCGCTAACCTTTCTGTAGAGGTCTGCCAGGCACGATTTCATGTATTTTTTTAATTCTCCTTCGGCTGCAATGCTTTCCTTGCCCGCAGTCTTATACGGAATCTTAGTAGAGCATATATGGAAAAAAATATGAATAGGTAGCATCTCGACTGCTCTATCAGACTTTGAATCTGAGCTGGCAAATTGCTCCTTTACCTCCTTTTTAGAGATTCCCATCTTATTTATCTCGACTTCAGAAACAGCCTCTCTTGCCACGTCTGAACCTTCATCATAAAGCAAGGGGATCTTATTTGCAAACCTAAACAGCTTAAAGGAGGAGATATCTCCTCCATATGCAATTCCGCATTCTACTATTGTGGGTCTATTGTTGATCACGCAAGTTCGCGAAGAATATGCAGTGAGTGTCGGCCTTAGAATCTTAACGGCTAGATGAGGTTGCTCCTGAGGAGTTGCACCATGGACGTCCTTGTTTATCGTTATCGAGTACTCAGAAGTCATTCCTGCAGTTAATATTTTGTCGCCAATTGGACTTAGATGTTCAGTGTTTGGATTTTGGAATTTAGTATGTTTGCAAACATTGACTAGCTTAATTAATTCGTGTTCGGTATATTGGTTTGCAGCCTTGAGATCTACGTCTGCATTTGTAATGATCTCCTTGGCCTTTTCACTAGAAATTTTTTGGAAGGCCGTACACAGTAGGCCGTGGATTGTTGTTTTTTGATTCATATAATTCATAATTGCTTTCTTGAGTGTTTTCAGGTCCATATCTGAAGGATGAGGCAGGACCTCCTTAGCCGGCTCTGGGATTGAATCTGTCCTTCTATCAAATATGACTTTGCCATCATCGGTTTCGAAGGTCAACACAGAATATGGATTTACGACGCTAGTTTGGCTGATGTATTCATAAATCCTGCTCTTAGTAATAGGGGAGAGCTTTGCACGTAACACAGCTTCTATTCTAAAGCCGGTAGAATGACTTATCTGATCTTCCGGAGGTTTCAAAACTTTTTTAGTCATGACTATTGGCCTGTTAGTATTGATATCAGTCCTAAGTTCGAAATAATATTCGGTTTTATCATCTTGTGACTTGCTCCAGACTTTTAGAGGGTGATCAGTGTCTTTCGTGGAAAATGCAGCTATCATCTTGAGGCCAACACCGAAAAGACCTCTTTGCTGTTTTTCGACGTATTTGCCGGAGGTTAAAAAGGAGCAAACAGCAACCGGAACCTTATCAGGAGGTATTCCTATACCATTGTCTTCGCATGAAATAAGCCAAAGATCATTTACTGAATCAATATTTTTCAAAGTTAAATTAATGTCCGGCAAGATATGGTTAGCCTCACAAGAGTCAAGAGAGTTCTCGATTAGTTCTCTCACTGCCATGTACAAAATTCGCTCACCTGTAAATCCCGCAAGCGCAGAATTGTCAACAAAGAACTCTGACTCTGCTTTCTTATCATATCTTATCTTGGCGATACTTCTGTTTAGAGGGCTCGCTCTAGCCGAAGCAATGTTTTCCAGTTGGGTCGAGGCTACCTTGGCGCCCTGCTTTGATTTCAAAACAGTCCTAATTGACTCGTGGTCTCCATTTAACTTTTTACAGCATTGCAACAAGACTTAACGGTCAGTTTTTTTGAACACCGAGTCAATCAAGCTTCAGTTGGTAAAGATGTACTTATCACGGTAATACTTATTCGGAGAAGGTTGCAGAGATAAGGTAAACCTAATAAGGGATACTTGTAAGCCCAAGTGCTGCTGCCAATGGATATAGAGCGGAGACTGGATCTTATTTGCAGAGAGCCCACTGAGGAGATTGTGGTACAGGATGAACTCATTGCTATTCTGAAAGAATCCAGAGTCCCGAGGCACTACATGGGGATTGAAATTTCTGGGCTCTTGCATTTGGGAAGTCTAGTGCTCACTGGATTTAAAATTAATGACTTCGTGGAGGCTCAAATTGATAGCACTATCTTCTTAGCCGACTGGCATACTTATATCAATGATAAACTTGGAGGTAACTGGAACAAAATAAGTGAGCTTTCCGATTATTACGCCGAGGCATTCAGGTTCTTTTGTCCGGGCGTTCGTATCGTGACGGGGAGCCAGCTGTACCAAAACAATCCAGAGTACTGGAAGCGCTTAGTCCAGTTTACCAAGCAAATAACTCTTCCGCGGATTGTCCGATCCTTGACCATCATGGGCAGATCTGAGAAAGATGATCTTGACTTTTCTAAGCTTCTTTATCCTCCCATGCAATGTACAGACATTAAGGAAATGGATCTGGATATAGTTCACGCAGGTATGGACCAACGTAAAATTCACATGCTAGCACGTGAGACGTTTCCGAAACTGGGTTGGAAAGTGCCGGTGTCTGTACACCATCACTTACTTCCTGGGCTAGCCGAGCCTTCGGTTTCTAATCCGTCTGATAACACGGAACGAAGTACGAAGATAACGAGCAAAATGAGCAAAAGCAGCCCGGCTAATGCAATCTTAATCCATGACGGTGAAAGTGAGGTTGCAGAAAAGTTAATGAAAGCATTTTGCCCTCCTGGAATTATAAATGGAAATCCAGTACTTGATTTAGTTAGATACATTATATTTCATCAATATTCAGAATTCGTTGTTGAAAGGCCATCAAAGTGGGGGGGAACTATGACGTACTATAAGTATAGCGATCTTGAACATGACTTTGTCAATAAGCGATTACATCCAGCTGATCTGAAGAGTGCAACGACATACTATATCAATAAGATAATTGACCCGGTTCGCAAACATTTCCAGGGGAAAGAACCTAGCGTGATAAGTTAAGCTGACGTATCTATCTCAGTGGATCAAGTACTAATATTTGCACTCAAATACGCCGAACGCGGTCGATCTCCAGATTGCTTATGTATGCAGAATTATTCCTTCTACTAGGGCTAAGCAGTCACTGAAGAGGTCTCCTTCACAAGTCGATATTTGGATCGATATCCTCGAGGATTTATCATCATTCCTTTAAAGTTAAAGGTGGAGGAATTCCCAACTATTACTGTAGTTATCATCCCAAGCATGTCAGGATAATCAAGCATCTTATCTAGTGTTGTTATAACAATGGACTGACTATCCCTGTAGGCTCCTTTGACGATCGCGATCGGGGTACTTGGTTTCCGAAACTTGAGGAAAATATCACGGGTGTCCTTCAGTTGATGTACGCGTTTTTTGCTTGAAGGATTATAGATAACAGTGACATAGTCACCAAGTGCCGCCGCTTCTACGCGCTTAGTGATTATGTCCCACGGTACTAGAAGGTCGCTCATACTTACAACTGCAAAATCCGTCATCAAGGGAGAACCTATCAGAGCTGCGCAGGAATTAAGGGAAGATACACCAGGAATGCATTCTACATTAATACCAACATCCTTGTTCCAATCCTTTTCTGCCAGAATCTCATATATGAGGCCTATCATCCCGTAGATCCCGGGATCACCCGAAGAGACCAGAGACACAACCTTACCACTCTGCGCAAGCTCTATTGCCTGATTTGCTCTATCTACTTCTTGGGTCATAGGATATCTATATACCTCTTTTCCGCTGATGATGCCCTCAATTAATGAGACGTAAGTATCGTAACCGATGATAACCTCACTTTCTTCTATAGCCTGTTTTGCTCTGAATGTCATATGATCATGTTGCCCCGGTCCTAGACCAACTACATATAGTTTGCCCTTCTCTTTTACCATCTAATTTTCAAAGCATCAGATGATGCAATTTATCTTTTTCCTCAATTTTCGTCTCGGATAAATTTCCTACGAGATCGCTCTTTTGTGATTAATAGGACAAAGGGGGAATCAATATGGAAGTAGAAATGCTGGTACCTGCTTGTCTTAATACGCTCTCTGAGTATTATACACTCGGGTGAGTGAGCCGAAGATTCAGAAAGAATATAATCAATAAGAGTATTTCGTCTATACATGTTTGCAACTCATTTGGTCATGCATGATTTCATTGAAGTTCGTGGTTATGTCGTCCAAGATCAAATTCCTTATGCAGTGCTTGTATCGCAGTCTCACAGTCTTCGTCGCTGACCACAAAAGCGAGATTTAGTTGAGACGACCCTTGTGCAATCATAATTACGTTTATTTTCTCTCGTGCCACCGCCCCGAAGATCCTCGCTGCTACCCCCTGAATCCCTCGCATCCCGGAGCCTACGACTGCAATTACTGAAACATTGTTGTTAACTTCGACTTTCTTTATTACTCGGCCCAAAAGGCTCATTTCAAGAATGCTTACAGCTTTTTCCACATCATTTTTTCTTAGTACCATTGAAATACTTGATTCAGAAGGGCTTTGAGAAATCATAATTATGTTTATGTCCTTCTTTGCCAAGGCTTCGAAAATCTTGGCAGCGGTTCCCGGTGCACCTGCCATTGCTGTGCCACCTACATCTATCAAACCAGTCTTTCTAATTGCACTAATTGACTTTACAATTCTTTTCGATTCATCGCTGGGATTCTGCAAGATCATGGTTCCAACCTTAGAAATGTCCCTTATGTTTCGGATCCTGATTGGTATCCCAGACTCTACAACGGGCTCAAGCGTACGGGGGTGCATATATTTCGCGCCGAATAAGGCCATCTCCATTGCCTCACTGAAGGATACCTGGTTGAGGACCTGAGCATCTCTTACGATTCTTGGATCGGCCGTCATCAATCCATCAACGTCAGTCCAAAGCCACGCTTCGTCTGCATTTATGCTTGCCGCTATTATAGTAGCAGTATAGTCAGAACCCCCTCTGCCTAGGGTGGTGACATTTCCATTTTGATCTGAGGCTATGAATCCCGTTATTACAGGGGTAATCTTTTGCTCAAGCAAAGACTCGATTCGGCGGCGAACCCTTAGCTTCGTCGTATCCATTAATGGTTTGGCTGCCCCAAAGTTTGAGTCAGTCAAAATTCCTGCTTCCTTGCCTGTCAAATACTCTGTAATCTCTCCCCTATCTCGTAAAGCAAAAGAAAGCATCGTCGCGGAGAGTCTCTCACCAAAAGATAAAAGATAGTCAAGAGATTTCGGGGTAACCTCCTTTAGTATGAATATCCCTCCAAGTACTTCTTTTAGTTCATTAACAATCCCAGTTATAGCTTGTATTGCTTGACTTTTCAGTTCCTTATTATGGATGCACCCACCAACTATTTCCAAATGGGAAGTGGATTGCCTTTTTAGAAAATCATCGATAGATATACTTTTGTGAGTATTTATCGCATTCGTCAATTCCAAAATGGAATCAGTTACTCCTCGGACAGCAGAGACGACGGCCACGATTTCGTAGCCTCTTTCTCTTTTATATTTGGAAATGACGTCAGTCAGATTCGCGAGGTTTTGACAGGAATCTATTCCTGTTCCGCCGAACTTCATTACTACGCGCATTATGCTTCCTTAGGTGTGCAGCTCCGTCTTGTCTTGTAATTCTGCAATAAAAGACAATTAGTCCTGGACCCTAGGCGCTAAGTAGAAATGGATTCTCCCCAAGTTGGCGACCCTAAACTCAAGGCGCAGTGGCATCTTACTTGAATATTCGGCAGAAATTGTGGATCCAACAGAACCTACTGCCTTAGCTATTTTTGATAAATAGTCCAAGCTATAGGTCGCCGTACTTTGTTCTTTGACTTCTAGGTCCTCAAGACCTTCGCTACCTGACTCAAGAATTATTTCCGCTTCACCTGAATCGCCCTTACCTGAAAAATTGACTCTGTTTGAGTCAGAATGGAGAGAGATGTACTCAGAGACGACTTGTATATCAGAAAGAATTTTGTCAAATGCCCCACCTGTCATTACTATCTTTGAATTAAAATTCAACTTTGGCAATGGAGTGGAGGATGCGCTGCTTTCAATCAGTCTCATTTTGTATTCTCTATTATAACCATTGGTAAGTTTTACGACCAGCTTACTGTCATTGGTTACAGTAATCTCAACAGTGTCCTTCCTGTCGCCTCTCCTGATTAATTTAGCGAATTCATCCACCCTGACACCGAATTTGACAGAAGCATCGCATTCATATCTATCAAACGAAGAATTTGGCCATTGTATATCAATGAGCGCAACATGGGATGGGTCCATTCCTCTAAAAGATATACCCTCAAGGGTCGCCTCGAATGTCGCCTCATCTACTAAAGTCGATATAGCAGACGTAATGGCTTTCCATTCATCAGGTGACTTGGTCCTAGCAACAAATACCAACGCTGATCCAGGGATACGCTAACATGATGAGACTTTAAACATTGCGATACAATAGTACGGCACCGACCTGTGCCCTCCACAGACCATCAAATAAGCAAGAGAAAGTCAACTATCGTTGAGCAACAGCTTATAGCTCGCCAAAGGATGTTTCAAAGCTATGTATCGAGGAATGAGAACATATTGGATCGACTACGTACATCACGAATAATTCCGCCAGGTGTGTCCACACTTTGTGCATCGATAAAATTGTGTTGTTGCTTCATCAGCAGATCTCGTCTGCAGCATCCACCAAAACGCATCCTTATTTCCACATTTTGGACAATCAATGGCAGTCGTAGGAAGCCCTTCCGTACCCTTCGCTGAATCCATAATCTTCAGGGAGCTGCCTCCAACATTCTTATCCTGGTAGGGAGAGCTTGATCCCTTTGCAAGAATAGTTTCTCGTGGTTCATTTTCTTTGGCCGAAGAGAATCCACACCGAGGGCAAGTAAAGATATTCTCCTCGATTTTTGATTTCATACGTGTTTCACATTTAGGACAAAACTTCATGGAAGATCATCACATTATTTTCTTAGCGTTGGCCTTATGGCAACCGAAAGTTCTTTCATTACTTCAGATGCTTTAGCGCTTGCCTCCTGGATGACCTCAAATGGGTCTCTTTTTCTTGTCACCACTCGGATAAAATACTCTCTCGTTAGAGGATGTTTGAGTATAACTCCTGCAAAATCTACGCCTTTTTCTTTTAGGAGTTCGTGCTGAATTATATACATTACAGAAATATCTTCATCCTGAAGTTTTAATTCGAGCTCGTTCTCTTTGGCGCTAAGCACTTCCGCTCGCATTGTAATGACAACAACTACTTATTGAGGATATAAATGATACCTTGATACACAATAGTTGTCAGATAACCGTAATAAAATCAAAAACGCCAAGCTAACCGCTCCTCAAATGGAACTAAAACATGGGGACCAAATGCGTTTCCGAATTATTTTCAACATTGACGGCGAGATCAGACGAGCTTTTGACCAAAGAGGCTGGGAGAGAGCTTATAACCTGCACGACAATCTATTTAGGATAAAAATAGATATAGAATTAAAGTCTAATAGGAAAAAACTGGCTCAGCTGAGCAGCTTTCACAAGGCTTCGCTATTCTGGACGAGGAATCCAAAACTCCCATATCGTATATGGATATTCATTATGAAAGATGATGCAACGTTTTATCCGTCCGATGTAGAAGAAGCAAGATCATTGTTATTTGATGTAGAGAAAGAACTAACAATAGATACTTCCCAGTTTGACACCAACGTACAGGAAGTATATGCCCAGATTAGAATTTGGTGGGGGAAGCATAACTATACCCCATCATGTGAGCTTAGAGCTAAGACTAACAAACTTTCTCTCAGGATTTGACATTGCATTGATTTTATTCGCCAGGCGCATAAGTAAAGGCTAGCGCACCAAGGGCGCCATTTGTTTCCCGTTCTAACAGCGTTGCCTACCCATTAAGGCAGAGTTTACTACCCAAGGACTCCTATTGTGTCAGGTCTATAATACTGGTCTTTATTATTGCCTTGGCCTCTTCAGAGAGGTTGTATTCCTGCAGCACCGTGGTCGGTTCCTTTATCAATGAATTTCTGAATTCTGGCTCACTGGCTGCCTTAAGCAGGATTTCGCTGATAATCTCCGCATCCCTTTGTCTCGAATCCAAGTATCCACACAAACAAAAAAGTAGTATATATTCCTAATGAAGGAGTATTAGTAATATTGATATGAACTAGCGATTTTCATTTTATCTGCCAATGTCACCTTTGCTGGAACTAAGGAGTCAAAAAAAGTGGTCTAACGAGGGGACATCTAGGACAATACCTGCTAGCGAGACGTTGCCAAAAGCATTCCAGGCTTGCCAGCGAATAGGTGTCACTCGGCTCGCCGATATAACCAATATGGATAGATTGGGTATTCCTAACTATTCCGCGGTTCTTCCTGGGACCGAGGATTACATCTGGGTTTACAGCGGTAAGGGAACGAATCGGCAGAACGCAAAAGCAAGCGCTCTCATGGAGTCAATAGAACGGTATTGTTCCTTGCCAAGTGGTAATAATGGTAGAAGATACATCCGGGGAACTGCAAAGGAGCTATCCAAGTCATACATTGTGATTCATCCTGATGATATGATAGAGCCACTAAACTTCCAATATAGCGAGAGGATGATAATGGATTATCTAGAGGGAGTTGACTTGTTCACCAAAAAAGCGGTACTAGTTCCGGCTCCTCTGGTTCTATTCAGGTACTCACCTTCCGCGCCCTCTGTAAATCCATTTGCATTCCACCATACTAACGGTCTTGCATCAGGAAATGTCCTGGAAGAGGCCATCTGTCATGCGCTATGCGAAGTCATTGAAAGAGATGCAACCAGTTTAGCTGAGGTACGAGCACGTGCAATCCCATTTCACTTCTTGAAAACCATTGAGGGTAAGCTGAGGAAAGGTGGCTTCATTTTTGAGCCAATTCCACAGCAGAATTTTATTGACGACTTCACTATATTTAGAGATGTTGAATTGCCCGACGGAGTTTCAAAATGGTTTCGCGGGTTGACCAGGAAATTCTACAAGTCAGATCTTCCCCTGTTGATTAAGGATATAACATCGGACATATCAATTCCCACCTTTGTGGCAAGTTCCATAGAATGGATTAGTTCTAATTATGGATATCTGGCGGAAGGACATGGAACCCATCCTGATGCGAGAATCGCGATGACTAGGGCAATTACAGAACTATCACAGACTAGGGCAGCAAACATCCACGGAGCAAGAGATGATTTAAGAAAGATCTCTTTTGGTGAAAATAACATGGATGATAAGAGAGCGTGGCAATTCCTTCCATCCAAAAATAGGATCAGGTTTGAAGAAATTGATAGCGTCAATAATGAAGATATACTGGAGGATATAAAGCTAATACTTGAAAAACTTAAGAGCGTTGGAATTGGTATGGCTGCAATTGTGGATCTTACAAATTCTGATATTGGCATTCCCGTTGTTAGAGCAATAGTTCCAGGGCTTGAGACCTTCAAAATTACGAAGAGTGTTATTGGTTGGCGAGCAAAAAAATACTTCAAAAGAATAGAGAGGTGATGACTGCTGACGTCCCGCAAACCTGTAATTTTTGTAGGCCCTAGCCTAAGTCACCAAAAAGCGCGGGAGATATTTGACGCGGATTATAGGGCCCCAGCAAAGAAAGGCGACCTGCTAATACTATCAAGCACATTATCTGATACTTCACACGAAGACCCTACCTTCGTCACTTATGTCGGCCTTATTGATGGTCTCTTCTTGCAAGACTATCCTCCTACTCCAATTGAAGTGTATCAGTTACTAGTTGACAAAAGGTTCCGACTAGTAGGTGGCGCAAGCTTGGGGGCTCTCAGAGCAATGGAATTGGAGAAGTTTGGCATGACGGGCATAGGAAAGGTTTTTGAGCTATTCAAGAACGGCACGACCGATGCAGACGACGAGGTTGCCGTGACGTTTTACCCTACTCAGTACGGTGAAAACACCAAAATTGAGGAAAAGGAAGTTCAGTCCGAAGCGATGATAGACATAAGATATAATCTCTTTCTTGCACATAAGAAACATGTCATTAGCGAGCGCACGAAACGAATAGCAGCAAAAGTAGCGAAATCTACATATTTTCCATACAGAAGCTATTCCAACATTATCGAAGTGACCCGTACTAAGTTCCCAGACCTGTCTGGCGAGCTGGATTCCTTTTCTCTATACCTTGTGAAGAACCGACAGAGTCTGAAAGAGCATGATGCAATAAAGGTCATAAAGTACATCAAATCGGCGTATGAAGGAAATACTCCGACATAGAAAGATTTAGCAGACCATCTTATCGGCTGTAACTCACCGCAACCCGTGTAATGATTAGAGTTATCTAAAAATTCGTAGAAGATGCCATGTCATAAGAAACTACCATTCAACATAATATACGACGTACCATGTGCCGAAAACATTCGCGGCAACGCTATCGTAGTCACCAAAAAGCTTAGAAATCAATTTTTCATTTTTGTTCTTCAAATAATAGTAAGTCTTCGTGATCCAAATAATTTTGACAGAGGCATTCCTGGAATGAACATACCAAATTCACCCTTTCTGGATTATGATAGTCTATTGAATGACTACAGTTCCTGCAAAATATAGGGGTATCTTTGAACTGTCTGTCCATATAATTTCCTTTTTAGTTATGGTACTTGACTTATAACACGATGTGTAGAAACTGTTTGACATGCTCCGCCATTCACTTTAGACTTTCAGTGCTTCGATTTTAATTATTCTACCAGATTTTGCAAAACCACAAGCTTTAACACACTCAACTACCCATTCTAGTACCTTGGTCACCGACTCGCAAAATAGCGGAAAAGAACAAGACAAGAATGCCTCCAAGAGTCTTCTGACATTTTCCAATATCCAATACTTAGTGGAAGGCCTTGACACTTTGTTAGTTACTAATCTTGACGGAGATAAGAGATCTAGAGTTATTGAATTAAGAAATGAATTGTTAAATTACATCAACAGTATGTTCGACGATTATTCATGATTCAAATAACGGTTTTTGCCAAATCCGAGGTCTATTTCTTAAGCAAGCATCGATGGTAAAAGATGGATACTGTAAATTATTGAGGAATCAGATACACAAGAAAGCTCGCACCCACTATCGCGGCAACAATTAAAGCTGTGATTAAAATTCCTTTCCTTGTCGTTTTAGTCTTGGTTTTCATCGTTTCCCTATTGCTGATATCTCCCTAGATTCCTATGGTCCTGTAGCGATATATAATTATTCGATATTGATTGAAATGATCGACAGCTTGATTCTCCTGCGAGTTGCTCCTAAATCCTCGATGTATCCAAGAAATCACATGCTTCCTGGCTGATGCGAGAATAAGTTATATATTTACTATATAAGATACGATACATGACCCGTGGACAAGGATATTAGTTCTTCTAGAGTGGAGAAAAACAGAGCCAGAATCGCATATAAAGAAGATGAAATTCCACCACATGAGAAGTGGCTGGCGGCCTTCGTAGATGAGTTCAGTGGAACTTGTGCCGACGGGACCGTGCTTGTAAGACAATTTTTCGCTCCCGGTTTTTACGAGGCGTATGATATTGTGGCCTCTTATGCGGAAAAGTCGCAGCTGCGGGTCTTATGGTTTCAAGAGAAGCATAGATGCGGCACACCTTACTCCAGTACGAATTATGCAGAATTAGAGTCGCAATGCACGTATTGCAATAATTTTTTTAACGATGGAGATGATATTCCTTGCTCAGCAACTCAATGTTCTGGTGTGTTTTGTTCGAGAAAATGCTTCGACGAACATATTAACTTAAAGCACCATGGAACGGTAATTTCCTAGTTTTCCAGAAAAGATCGATATTAAAGACCAGCAGAATTGAAATTTTGACTCGTTTTCGTGAAATCGAAGGTAGCAAGGCGTATACGTTGCGGATCCTGCTTGAATCTCCTCAAACATTCACTTTCATATTCTAATGGGGATCCATCGAGAACCTGAATGAGAGAAAAACCCAGTTCTCCAAAAATCTCAATGATCTCCTGTACCCACGTGTCGTATGCTTCGGCAGTAACTGGCTGCAGGAGGTCGTCAATTAGTTCAGTTACAATCCGCAAGCTGCCGTTTGGGACCAATTTATGATTAAGAACACTATAGAACTTTTTCCATCTGTATTGATTCTGAATGTCTATGAATTCCGGATCAGGGAGCACAGAGATTATCTTGTCTATTGAGCAATCGGAGAATTCATGGATGAGCACTTCGAAGGATCCATTCAACAACTTCACATTGGAAAAATGCTCTACAACCGATGTTGCTTTGTTGTACTTTAAGCTGTCGCATTCGATCCCTATGTAAAATGATTTGGTGTCATTATTCTGAACTGTGTCACCTGTTCTCTCGGCTTCCAATAACTTCCTGAGGAGGAGACCGTCTCCGCATCCAAGTTCTAAGATTATCCTGTCAGCCTTGGAAGAGGAGGCTTGGCGTTTACAAATCATATTACCCCTGAATAAATAGCATATAACTGATCATTTTCTTCCCCTACCGGCGGAAAAAGGTGTGAATCCCGCTAGGGCTTTAGAAGTTCAGACTCTAGTAATTGTTGAACGAGCTGAACCACCTCTTGTTCGACTTGTTGTCTTGGCATCCCGAGTTTTGAAGAAAAATGGTCTGCGAGTTGGTCAATGGTTTTACTTCCGTCGCAGCTATTCCAGAAGTCTACTATGGCCTGATTTACCATGAAGCTTTGTTGTTTCTCATTGCTCAGGATTAAGGACCCATCTTCCTGTTTCAGCAACTGACCTTTCATCGCTGGCCGATAATTGTCGTAATCTATCTGGAACCGAAGCTTCGGCTTACCGAAACCCATCTTCTCTCGAATAACCGGATCCATTTTCTCAATGTTCCAGGGAGGATCCCATACGATCTCAACGTCTATACCACGTACCCCATTTATCTTGCCCACGTATCTCTTGACATCACCAACAAGTGTATCGTGAAGGGGGCAACCTCTGGTCGTCATAGTCATTTTAATATCAACATCATTTTGGGGTTTTATCTTGACATCATATATCAGCCCCAGATCAACGACGTTAACAGGGATTTCGGGATCCATGCATTTTTTTAGGGCAGAATATACGTCCTCCTCTGTTACAACTTGCGAAGACATCTGTTGTTGCTTCCATTAGCTTTTAGACGATAAATACTTTATCTCCACCCTATGTCATAGTTTGTTATAGCGACGTTGCTACGGAAAGCTCACATCGATGAAGTAGCAACATGTTTGCTTTTTATATTATGCTGGGATTGGATAGTTTCATTTTAAGGGTTCTGATTTTTTCATTTTTACCAACCAGTGATTCTTGGCGGAAGTTGAAAGGCGGTGTTAAGACTCCTCTTTCCGTAATTATCCCACTAATTAGTTCAGGCGGAGTCACGTCAAAAGCCGGATTAAAAGCATGCACCCCCTTCGCCGCGATCCTCTTCTTTCCTATTTTTAAAACTTCATCTTCTAGTCTCTGCTCAATTGGAACATCACCCAAATCGCTTTTAAAATCAAATGTAGACATAGGGGCAGCTACATAAAATGGAACTTTATGAAACCTTGCCATCAATGCTATTTGATATGTTCCTATTTTGTTGAAAACGTGACCCGATCTGAGTATCCGATCGGCGCCTACAATAACACATTTGATCTGTCCCCGAGACATAATATGGCCGACCGCTGTATCGGGGATCAGCGTTACATCTATGTTGTCATGGTGAAGCTCATATGTTGTAAGCCTCGAACCCTGCATAACTGGCCTAGTCTCCGTTGCAATAACCCTAATCAATTTTCCTGCATCTTTAGCCGCTCGGATCACTCCCAGTGCAGTACCGTACGCTGAGGTTGCGAGCGCACCTGCATTGCAATGCGTCATCACAGTATCCCCGTCGTATAATAAGCCGGCTCCGTTAATTCCCATCTCCATATTGGTTTGGATATCTTCCTTAGCCATCTTCTTGGCTTCGGAAAGTATACCGCTTTTTATCTCAAGAAGATTTTTTCCTGTCTTGGCTTTGCCCATAACTCTATCCAGACCCCAGAAAAGATTTACTGCTGTAGGCCTAGTAGAGCGTAGTTCTTCGTATGCTCTGCATAGGTCACTCATTAGCTTAGTACGTGTCCTCGCATTGCTAGATTTGGCCGCTAAAGCAAGACCGAATGCGGCGCTTATGCCTATAGCAGGAGCGCCTCTTACGACCATGTTTTTTATAGCATTGACTACATCCTCGTATTTTTTACATTTGACGTAGACTAACCTAGTGGGCAACTTTGTCTGGTCAATCATGAAGACAGAGTCTTCTTTCCACATTACCGTTTGAAGCATTTCCTTTCTCTTCGAATTTTTCATTTCCTAAAACCCAAGGAATAAGGTGACAAGTTTGTCAAAACATCAAAACCCCACGTTGACTATGTAAATTTGACGTTGATGAACGGGGTTTTCGTGCATGATACAAGCTCTCCTATTAAGACAGTATAGGCTTAGGCGGCAGGGGTCCATGTGCCACGCCAATAGTCTTGAGATTAGTATCGAAGAGATTAGTTTTGCGCAGAATTCCTCTCCCATCGTATACTGGGACTCCTCGTAAATTTTTCTGATCCAACAGGCGATATTCTTGATGGTCTGCTACAAGGAAAACTAAGTCAGCGTCCTGTATCGCGTCGTGGATATCTGTAGTGAGTCTAACTTTCACAGGATAGGACGATAATCTTGAATCCGTAA
>JAREAJ010000079.1 GCA_029240395.1 Nitrososphaeraceae archaeon | reverse complement strand
ATTATTCCAACCTTAGCTGTATCTCCTTCGAGTAATGCATTCACTGCTTGAGTTGTACTATGTGATATCAGCTCGATTTCTGAATTTTCTAACTGGGAGTCAGCCAGTAGCTTTGATAGGGCCGTTAGTATACCTTCGGAAACGCCCTGGTCCGAAGCATGGGTCGTCGGAACCATTACGCTTGCTAGTATCTCGGCATTGATTATATCTATGGCAACAGCCTTGGTGAAAGTGCCTCCAACATCGATTCCAACCCTTACTCTCCTAGCCATCGCTAAAAACCACGGGCGCTCAAACCATAGACGGGACGCTATTTAAATTAAATGTGTTGTCGGATTAGACCTTGAATTTTAAAATGCAGGAAGAACCTCCTTAACAGGCTGAAATACACCCATTTTACGAAGAGTCTTTTCGAATTCTTGCTTCTTGTCAGATACTAAGATTTCTAATCTACCTTTCCCGACTCTTTTAAGCATTCGGTTGGAAATAAGATACCTCTTTACTTGCTTTGAGACACTCTTAGACGGATCTACTAACTTTACCGCTGGGAAGAGTGATCCCACGTAATTCCTGACAAAGGGAAGGTGAGTGCTTGCTAGGACCATGACGTCGATATCCGGATCTAGTCTTTCACCTAGCACATTAAATATCGTATCATATGTCCGTCTTTCATTAGCGAGATGGATTCCTTCTTCGACTAATTTTATGATCGGTGAGGCATCAAACCTTGAAACAAGTATGTCCTGAGGAACTTTGTTTTTGATCTCAATTTCTAACTCCTTGCTTCTAATAGTGCTAGTTGTCCCAAGAATAGCGATGTGTCTCTTCCGAGTTAGTCGAGAAGCTTCTTCCAGAGGTGGCTTGACTCCTATGAGCGGAATTTTACTTTTTGAGCGTAGCTCATGCAACACTTGAATCGAAGGTGTGTTTGACGCTACGACAATAATTTTTGGCTTGTATTGCTGTAGGTAACTAATAGTGTCGGCCAGAATTTGGAAGAGTACACTGTGCGTCTTATTTCCGTACGGAAAGTGCTTTCTGTCTGCAAAGTATAATATGTTTTCGAAGGGTATTTCCTTTCTTAGTTCGCGGACAACAGATAGAGATCCTATGCCGGAATCAAATACAGCAACTGAATTATAAAACAATAATATCTAAAATACACTTCATCTAAAAAAAATCTTCTGAGAGATTACACAAGCGTGAGTTACAGTCGCGTTTGTCAAAAGGTCGAAGATTCTTTAGGGGCCGAACTAAGCAGTGGTAAAATCCTAAGCTTTAGGGTCTAAGGAGCGCTCAAACCGTAGAGACTCACCATATATACGTACAGCGGACTAAGAGGAGAGGGATAAGGTAAATCTTTAGCTTCTTTTCTATTGTACCCGATAAGTACTATTCTGCCTACTAGTAGTTCGCGTGCACTCACAATGACCTGCTCTTTGAGTAGTGGACCATAAAGCTGAAAGAAATAGTCATGGTTATAGAATGGAATATGAGTGGCGAAAGAGTTTGAGAGGACAACCGGATCGTGGCATGCGCGGTCGTTGGATATAGGTTGTTTCGCCCCGCCTACTAATTGCAGGGCTCGATTAACAAACTGGCACCTAAGGAACTCTGTGTCTAGTTTGGCATCTCTCTTATGCGAAAGGCTCTGAATATATCGATCCAGATTCATGGAAGTTCGCTCTGCAAGATCATAGGCCTGGGATATCTCATATTGCCCGCTGATCCCAGTTCTCTTGCCGTATAAGAAGAAAATTGACATTAGTTCGTCCTTCTTGATGAAAGGAAAATTCTCTTTTCCGCTCATGAATAGTTGGATGCGTTGAATTATGTCGGTGGGAAAAATTATACTCATATATGAATCGTGAATTGCCGGCAAGGATATGGCATTTAGTGAGCTTGCGATCTATATTAGCTTCATTGGTATGAAGTCAAAAAAATGACTATCAGGTTCTAGTTCGGTACCGACGGACAAAGCTGACTCATTATAGAAAATGTCAAGGAAGCCCGTGAAAAAAGACAGTGGCATTGTTGTAAATTATTCTATGAAACTTGAATATACGAGAGGCTCCCAGAAGAGAAATACTCATGATATCAGTTTGCCTAACATATTTATATGATGTCAAGTCGAAGGATTATTAGTCTGACTTCAGGAAAAGTGCATGTTATAGTCCACGGAAATAGAGACCTTTTGGAACGCATTATTCCAGAGCTTGTTTTGAAAGGATTTAAGAAAGATGATATTCTTGCAGCTAGATTGGACGAAGCAGGCCAAATTGGAGACTACGTGGCAATGGCTTGGCCCCCAGGAAGGCCCCAAGAAGTCATCATTAGCCAAATTGTCGGAAATAATCAGCCCGAGGAGAAATCACTTGCACCAGGCGCGTGGGAAGCTATACAGCAAAATGAACTTTATCGAATTTCATTAGGGTAGCCAAAATCCAATCGATTTTACTGAGATTTCAGTGAAAGCCGGAACTAGGATTTTGAGTTTTTTAGCTTGCATTAAGACTAGTGCGTATGCTTTTTATTATTATATGTACTGATCCACCATTTAGCCATTGTTGTCGTCTACGACTCAAAAGACCATGAATGCTGCTGTTTTTTTGGAACCAAACAGAATTATCACTAGGCAGGTAAGACTGTTGAGTCACAAGGTAAATGATACGGCTGCGCTGCTACGTGTTAGAGCTTGCGCTCTATGTGGTTATGATGTCCGGGTGTTCAGAAATGGTCACGAAAAAGTCAAGCCTCCAATCATTCTAGGACATGAAATATGCGCTGAGACGGTTGAGGACGTGCAATTGGCAGGCGAAAGAGTGATACGAGCAGGCACTAGAGTAGCTGTCTCACCGCTCATCCCGTGTCTAGGTTGCATCTATTGCTCGAGGCGGATGTATAATCTGTGTAGCAATATGAAAGAAATTGGCTCCAGCGTGAATGGGGGCTTTGCGGAATTTGTCCAAATACCACGGACGACTTTGCGTGTGGGCGGCATTATCCCTGTTCCTAATAAGATGAGAGACGAAGAGGCATCTTTGATTGAGCCGCTTTCGTGCTGTATCAATGGGCTCTCTCGCCTAGATATTAACAGCATTGACGATGATCAAACGGTTTGTATAATAGGAGATGGTCCTATCGGTTTAATCCACTTAAGGCTTTTGGGCTTAATAGGAGTCAGATCAATTGTCGTTGGAAGGGTCGATTCACGTATGAAAACAGCCAAGTCTATGGGAGCCGATGCTGTGGTCGATGCAAACATGAATCCGGGTTTAACTGCGAAGGTAGTTTCGGATCTCACTAATGGGATAGGTGCTGATATAGTGATAGTTGTTGCTAGCGATCCTAGAGCTTTGACTCTGGCCACAAAAGTAGCTAGCAAGAATGCAAAGATTAGCTTGTTTGCGGGAATGCCGAAAGGCACCTCGCTTTCACTGGACGCCAACTTACTTCACTATAACCAAATATCTCTTATTGGCAATTTCAGCGCTACCCCAGATTCGATGCGAGAGGCGATCAACCTAATCTCTCAGAATCGACTAGATCTTTCTGA
>JAREAJ010000021.1 GCA_029240395.1 Nitrososphaeraceae archaeon | reverse complement strand
CATCCCTGAACTTTTTGAATATATCGAAGATGTTAGTTATTCCGTCAATTATGCTATTGATAATGGTGAGAATGTAATCATTGAAGGGACTCAAGGAACCTTCCTTTCATTATATTACGGAGACTATCCATTTGTAACTTCAAAAGACGTCACATCCTCGGCTATTTGTTCGGACGTAGGTATAGGTCCAAAAAAAGTAGATAATGTTCTTTTGGTCTTCAAGTCTTATATTACCCGAGTTGGACAGGGTCCACTTAAAAATGAAACAACTGATAATGAAGCGAGAAAGCGCGGATGGATTGAATTTGGGAGCGTGACTGGAAGACAAAGAAGAGTTGCGCCCTTTGATATGGAACTTGCTAAAAAATCAATAAGATTGAACAGCGCCACACATCTTGCACTAACCAAGCTCGACGTTGTATTTCCCAATTGTGCAGGAGTGAGAGAATATTTGAAGTTGTCTGCTGACGCTAGGCAATTTGTTGAGAATATAGAGCAAGAAACAGGGTTAAAGGTCACAATGATAGGAACAGGGGAAGAATTAACAGATATAATAGATAGGTCTGCGCACCTTTTTTAGTTGAAGATATTGCAATGTACCGTTTTATACGAAAATATGCGTAAGCAAAATATCGTATCGCTTTGTTACCTTTGTAAAGTGAACAGTCCAATAGAAAAGCCAATTCTTATCATGGCGCATGACTTTAATACCATCGGTAATAAGATATTGAGAATTGAAAGTCAAATCTCCATACTACGTTGAACTTCACGGCATAAATGATTTTGGGAGATTTGTATGTGCGCTTGAGCGTACGCCACTGCCCACATTCTCTTTATCATTAAACTTGAATAAAGTTTTAGCGGTGCAAGCTGATATTGTGGACGGAAGACCCATCATCTATTTTGTAAAAAATACTTTTGCAAGATTAGGCCAATATCTTGCATACAGAATCACAGGAGCCGCAGAGGAGACGACCATCGTTGATCTGATAGGAAATCCAAGTTTTGTGTATTCACCCATTATAAATATCGAAAAACTTCCGTCCGTTATGCTTAAAAATTCCCGAGTAATCAAGAAATCAGGATATACCGCCGTTAAACTAACGGACATATACAGTCTGGCGAAAGTTGCTGCATACAAAACAGTTTATGATGAACCTCCTTTACCTTTGTTTCTGTTTACCAAAGACGAGAGTACAGATAACCATTCCCCATCTGGAATTCATGAGTTTGTCCTAGGGGCTACAATAAATCTGACAGAGACGGATTCTGCTTCATATTTCTACTATACAATATTAACTGAAGAACCAAAGTTTGGGTATATGAAATTCTCAAGTCAAAGTCTCGAGCAGCCATTGTTTTCCAACAGAATAGATGAGCACGGTTATGTTTATCTTAAAGTAATCAGACTTGCACAACCACATCCCTTAGTATTATCTTATGACTAGAGTCTACTATTTGGCCTCCTTTCGAAACAGAATTGAACAAAGCTCGAAATTAAAAAATAGTCGTATAGTACTATCAATTGATCCGATTCAGACTTCGCAGCCGAAAAGATTTGCAATGAAATCAATCAAGCATTTACAACACACTATTTGTGCGATTAAGTTGAATTTTCATTTAATTTTGCCGCTGTCCAAGTCTGATCTCTCAGAAGTTAACAAGTTAGCTCACTTCTATGGATTACAGTCAATTGCAGATGTAAAATTAAACGACATATCCAATACAAATCAGATCGCTATCCAATATCTCATAGAAATGGGCTTTGATTCAGTTATCGTTAATCCGTTTATGGGAAGAGACGTACTAAGATCGGCAGTACAACAGACCCATGGAAGTAATTGCGGTGTGATCGCACTTGTATATATGAGCCATCATGGAGCCAAGGACTGCTACGGTGTGGACGTCGTGAGCCCAAAGACGAAGAGAATTACGAAAATGTATAAGTACTTCCATAAGATGACCATCGACGAGGGAGTGGATGGTGTAGTTGTTGGAGCTACGAACATTTCCATCCTAAAGGAGATTTCTAATAGGAAGACCGCTCCTATTTACTCGCCAGGCATAGGAGCACAAGGCGGCAGGATAAATTCAGTTACGAAGAATGGCGCTGACTATTTAATAATTGGACGCTCTATCCTATCGTCAATTGATCCTGTTAGGGAGGCAAAAAAATTCCAACTCTTGATGTCAAACCGCTGAAATTTGTATTATGTTTCCAATTTATCGTAATATGAATCCCAATATAACACAAAACCGGGTCCCCAAGGATAATTCGACCACGGAAGCTACAGGTTACTTCAGGCGGGTGCGCATTATAAAACTCCGCGCCTGCTCTAGGACGTCTCGTGCGCTTCTGTAGGTCAGTTTGGCTAGCGATTTATCAAAATCACACCATGAGTATCCAATATGTTCATTCGAAAGAATTACCCTTTGAGAATCAGACCTAGCAAGAAAGAACACAACTTCCTTATGTACCGAATTTCCCTCGCGTTTGTAATAGTATTCAACTCTCACTTTAAAGCCCTCCAAAAAATGTACGGATTCGATGCCAGTTTCTTCACGTATTTCGCGGCGGGCGGCCTGAGATTCATTCTCCCCATACTCAATATTACCTTTGGCAAAATCCCAGTGGCCGGCGTTATGTTGCAGAAGCAAGAAACTTATATCCGATGAAGAATTTATTGAAAATATTATTGCTCCTGCAGAACTTTCCTTCATCATGACGTGGATACTTGCATTTGGTCTTTAGTAACTGTTTCTGGGTTTTTATTTTGTTACCTGTTCCGCTCTGCTGTCCGCTGCATCCTAATGCCTCTAAGACTTTGCGCAGATGCCAATTTCGAGCAGCGGGCCCTTTAACCTAATCAATTTGATAATTAGCGTTTATTTTCCAAATCTCCGTAATCTAGATTGGTAAGTTCTTATTGCTCTCATCAAATCAATCTTCCGAAATTCCGGCCAAAAAACGTCCATAAAGACTAACTCACTGTAAGCACTCTGCCAGATAAGGAATCCGCTAAGTCGTTTTTCTCCTGATGTCCGCAAAATTAAGTCTGGCTCAGGCTGGGGAAGATGAGATGTATACAAATAAGACTCAATAAGTTTTTCATTAATATCCTCAACCTTTAGATGACCTGTCTTCGTCCTTGATGCTATTTGCCTTATGGCATCCACTAACTCTTTTTGTCCTCCATAAGCAACCGCAATATTCAGGAACATTGAGCTGTATTTGTCAGTCTCTTTCTCTAACTTATGGAGGATATTCTGCAGCGAACTCGGAAGAAGTGACATATTACCGATTGCTTTGATTTTCATTTGTCGTTTATGAATCCGAGAATCCGCGTAGAGTCTCTCAAGCTTCTGCTGAAGAAGTTCAAAGATATTGTCTAGCTCGTCATCTGACCTATCAAGATTCTCTGTGGAAAGGACGTAGAGGGTGGTAATTCTGATCCCCAGGTCGTTGATCCAATTTAAGAGCTCTTCAGCTCTGTCTGCTCCTTGTAAATGCCCAATTTTCGTTCCAGTAAGACCATACTTTGCCCATCTCCTGTTGCCGTCAAGAATGATTGCAATATGGTTAGGAAGGCTTTCGCCTAGAATTTTTGATTCAAGTCTCTTTTCATACAAACCGTAGAGACCACTCTGTTTAAGAATTGTGTCAGCAATAGCCCTCTTGGGAATATCCTGTATCCACATAATATAGCACTAAAACTTTAAGGATAACCCTTTCTTCGCCAATATATAATAGTGTGTGTCATAGAAATTAGGCCCAACCCGTCAGTGTTTAAGGATTTCACCACCCTTCCTACTCCTGAAGTATTGGAAAAGGAATGTTGCAACTACTAGGGTTATAGCTAGTCCTATAAAGAGCGACGATATTAGTGTGAAAGGGTTTGTTCCTTCAGTTAGAACTGAAGTGAACTGCAGAATAGGAATGTAAAGCAAGGCCAATACAACTAGTCGTAAGATGTCTGACATTGCCCTCACACTCCCTTTGAACCAGTTGCTAAGCAAAGATCCTATAAGTATTGTTCCGATTCCTATCCACATGAGCGTAATGGTTCCGTGCACAAAATTTCCAATTATTAGCCTATTTGAGAGGATATCTAGAAAATTCATATCTTTTGTAACTAGAGCTTCACTTGGGATACTCGACAGCCCGTTTACGATTGATACTATTATGATCAGCACGCCTGCAAATACTGAGAAAATTCTTATAAATCCAGTGGGAGTTGGCCTACCTAATGATCCTAATGACTTGTCGATATCGAAAGCCCTAATTATAAAGGCACCGCCAAGTATACTCATAACAAGTGCCAAGGCTTCTCTGGTAAGACCTAGAACGGTGGCAAG
This sequence comes from Nitrososphaeraceae archaeon, assembly GCA_029240395.1. GTDB lineage: Archaea > Thermoproteota > Nitrososphaeria > Nitrososphaerales > Nitrososphaeraceae > TH5893. The sequence continues at coordinate 6,809 of JAREAJ010000021.1, read as the reverse complement.
CCCGCTAACAACAAGCAATGCTCCTGGTACTCCGAGAAAAAATTTTGAATATCTTGGATCATACACTAGCATCTTAATATACCTCCCCAGAACAGCGTATGAATATTCGACACTTCTGCTGTGTTTGATAATGATTCTCTGAACTGAAATGACTGGTATCATAGTCTGAATGATGGGAACGAGCGCTTCGTCATCCTCGCCGTCAGAAACTATTACGGCTGCGTCGGCATGATATCTAGCAAGCACACGGTTGACCTCAATCCCGATTTTTTCATCCGCTTCAATTCCCCGGTTCACCTTCCCGGCAACCAGAGCCACTTCAGAGTGATAACCTTTTGACAGCAGTTTCTCATATTCTTTTACCGCGCCGAATATTGCATTGGCGTCCGCATCCTCGGGGTCTTCAATCGCTAATCTTAGTCCTGCGTCAGCACAGCGATCTCTTCCCATAATAGGCGTCTTTACGCCACCTTTCGAACCAATGTCATCATCTCGATCTATGCATAATACGAGAATTCTATTGTGACCACCCCTTGGGTCTGCTGTACTGCCGTAGTGAGTCGTCTCTTTTTCCAGATCGTTTAAGTCTGACGGCCTGAATGTCATCTATCTTATAAATGTTAGTTCTAACACACATACTAATTAATTTATCAATCCCTTTTAATATTATCTTGTTCCCAAAGTCTCATTTTTTCCAGTTTATGTTTTCTTCTCTCCTCTTGTAACATTGTATAGACTGTCTTATGAGTACTGCCCTTAAGAATCATAGTTACGGCGTCATTGGCAAGCCTAACTTCTTCATACTTTCCGATAAGAGCAACGCTGTGTCCGGAGACTGACACATATGCACCGCTCAGTTCCTCTATAGTCTTTCGAGCCTTTCCGCCCTGACCTATTATCCGACCCTTAATTCTGTCCATCGCATTTGCCGATTTTCCGGTGTACTCCTTTAAGTCGATTATTTGAAGCATCAGTTCCTCATCATCAAGCAACCGATACGCCCGCTGGGGAGAAAATCCCCTTGAAATCGCCGAAATTATTTCTATCGCCTTAAAAGGCTGCATTTCAGGCATTTCTGCTGACGTTGATGAAACTATAGCATCACCATTTTGACTGTCTATTTCTATCTGAACTTTACATTTGTCTTCAATCTCATGTTTGACTTGGCCTTTTTTTCCGATGAGTACTCCTATTCGGTCATCAGGAATCTTTATCAGATGTTGGAAGCTCAACGTGCCCTCTACATATGCTTTGTTTTTTACCAAATTTAAATAAATTTCCCTTTGAACCTGTGACCGCAAATATTTGCACCAATAAGTGGCTTTTCTTGGCCTCACAGCCCCTTATCTTGCCCAACAAACTGTAAGTATCGAGATAGATGATGTCGGCAGCATAGGCAATAGCTTGATAGCTCCTGTCTAAAGCCTAAATTTATAAATCATCAAAAAAGGAATTCCGGAAATATACTTGACACTGATTTTGTTCGCTAAACGTAGGTTAATAGCCTGGGTGACAATTCTGGTCCCTACAAGGTTAGCTATTGAGCACGATTTCAACAATTCAGGGGCCCGCACTTCTTCAATCACTTGCTCTTGAAAATACTCCTTTGAAAGATATATTGCCACATTACCATCATTCAAAGTCGTTCCAACTAATTCAAGATCACAAATGCTGATCATAATGGACCCCTGATACCTGGTAATCCTCATAGCATACATTTTCTCTGTTCCTTCACTGATTATCCATCACACACATGCAGCTAATTCACATGTCTTGACTTTTCAAAATGCTCTCTAAGGAACTCTTCTTAAAGTGATATCTCCCAAACATATACCTTGAGCAAATAATCAATGGTACTCTATAACGCAATAAACAATTCATTATAACTAGATGCGTAATCTACTCGTCCCCGCCCCGTCTTTCGAGGTTCCGCCCCATCTTTCGAATATGTTGTGTTCAATTCCAAGTTGATCTAAAACCTTTCCGATAAGGTGGTCTGCAAGGTCCTCTATCGTCTTTGGTTTATGGTAAAAACCCGGCATGGCAGGCAAAATCACCACACCGTACTGACACAGCGTTAGCATATTCCGAAGATGAATTGCTGACAAAGGTGTCTCTCTAGGAACAAGTATGAGCTTCCTACATTCTTTAATGCAAACGCCAGCAGCCCTAGAGATTAGATTATCATCATATCCATTGGCTATGCTGGATAGGGTTTTCATGCTGCAAGGCACAATTGCCATACCCTCCGTTCGAAAAGAACCGCTAGATATAGGAGCAGCCATATTGGAATTATCATAGATCCTTGCACTCAGGGATTTCACATAGTTAATTGTCTTAGATGTCTCAATTCGAATATTCCTCTCTCCCCAGTCACTAATTACTAAATGAGTTTCTACATTCAATTTCTGCAAAGTTTCGAGCAACCGTATCCCGTAGATTACTCCTGAGCTTCCAGTTATAGCCACAATAATTGTCATGTATGTGCATAGTGTATAAGACCTGACGGTATTAAATTTGCTATAATGCTCGGGCTATGGTTTATTTACAGGCGGGAACTTTTTTTGCTTTATGCTTGCAGTGTTTGGGACCATAGCGCTCGACACCACCCGTACTCCCTTCGCAACTCAATCAAAAATTTTGGGCGGAGCCGCAACATTTGCATCACTTTCATCTAGTTTCTTTACTCAAACGTCAATCATTGGAGTAGTAGGTTCTGATTTTCCAGCCGAATATAGAAATATTCTTGATGAGCGAATGGATACTAGAGGAATAGTTAAGGATGAGAATGGAAGATGTTTTCACTATGATTCCACGTTCGACTACGATCTTTCCTATCGTACAACAAATAAAACAGAGCTCAACGTAATTGCTGATTTTAGGCCTAGACCTCCGTCAGAATATGCAGAAAGTGACTTTATTTACCTTGCCAATAATGATCCAATACAAAATATCAAGATTTTAGAATACTTCTCTAACCCTAAACTAACAGTCTGTGACACGATTGAATACTGGATACTTAATAGACGCGACGAGGTTACTAAGATGATGAAAAAGGTAAACGGAGTAATAATAAATCAGGATGAAGTCAGGTTGCTGTGTAAGGAATACAATCTGGTCAAATGTGCAAAATACATCATGTCCCTTGGGCCAGAATTTACTGTTATCAAAAAAGGTGAGAATGGTGCCTTGCTCTTTTTTGAAGATACGATATTTCCTGCTCCGGCCTATCCGCTTGATGCGGTTGTGGATCCTACCGGGGCCGGAGATTCATTCGCCGGCGGCTTCCTCGGTCACGTAGCACAGCAGAAAAAAAAGACAGTAAACGTAATGAAGGAAGCAGTAATATACGGAAACGTAATGGGTGCATTTGCAGTCCAGGACTTCGGGGTTTCGTCCCTACTTTCCCTGTCGAAAAGCGATATTCAAAATAGATACGTTAAGTACCGGGATATGGTCTCGTTCAGTTAAATGTAATAGCTCCGATCAAGGAAAGCAGTACGAGCCGAATAGGAGTACAACGGGTGATATCTGGTGCATCACAACTCCTTCTGGTTAATATAAAAGTCAATCCGAGGTTCTGTAATGAGCTGCCCGGATAGATCATTTTACTTACGACCCACCGAGATCGTAGCAAAAGAGCTCATAGGCAAGAGGCTTGTACGGATTTTGGAGGACCGAAGTAATCATCGGCTAGAGCGACTATCTGGTATCATCGTTGAAACTGAAGCATACGGCGAAGCAGACGATCGAGCTAGTCATGCTTACAGAGGCTTAACCATTAGAAACAGCCCTATGTTTGGAGAGGTTGGCAGGACATATGTTTACTTTATTTATGGAAATCATTTTTGCCTAAATGTTTCTGCTCGTTCTGATGAACGAAGGGCTGGTGCTGTTTTGCTCAGGGCACTAGAGCCCTGCGAAGGAATTCATATAATGAATAAACTCCGGAATTCTCAAAACATTCATGACTTGACTTCGGGTCCGGGAAAGATTTGTCAAGCTATGGATATAAGTAAGTCTCAAAACTATTTAGACATGACTGATCCCCAAAGTGAACTCCGCATAGAATATGTGAAGGAGGATTGTATAAGGGAAATCGCCGTTACACAAAGAGTACGGGTCAGGTATGCGACCAATAAGAAATGGAGGTTTGCATTTAATCCTGTTCCCAGTTAGAGAAAGGCCTTCAAGCTGTTGGTTCTCAATAGTACCATGCTGAAAGATTCAATGAGTCAAAATATTCTGGACCTACCATCTGACCAGAGGTAATTTCTCAAGGTGATCAGGAGGAAGTGTATTAATGATAGCTGACGAGTTACGGCGTATTTCAAAAGGAGAGGTGCTCTTCGATGACTGGAGTAGAACGATTTATTCTGTTGATGCGAGCCATATTAGTGTCAGGCCTGAATTGATTCAAAAGCCGATTGATGTCGAAGAGGTAAGAAAAATTTGTAAGTTGTGTTCTGCTAAGAATATTGCGATTACAGCAAGAGGTGCCGGAACAGGTCTTCTCGGACAATCCTTGTCGTCCGGAATTGTTCTTGATTTCACGGTAAACATGAATAGGATAGTTGAAATTGATGATGATTTTGTGGTTGCACAACCAGGCTTGGTGAAAGCGAAACTCGATAAGGAGCTAGGAAAAAAAAGGAAGGTCTTTCCTCCCGATCCCGCGAGTAGCAATTTTTGCACAATTGGTGGAATGATTGCAAACAATGCCAGTGGACCCCATTCACTTAGCTATGGAAATACTATCGACCACATACAGGAGATCTCCGTTGTTTACGCTGATGGAACCAGTTCGATCATCGGACATGGTCTTGAACCTGACGAAAAAATTTCTAAAATGTTTAGTTTAGTAGCACCTCGCGCCGCCTTGATACGAAGAAAATATCCGAAAGTTAGTAAGAACTCGTGTGGGTATCGTCTTGACGCAGTTCTATCCGATCGGGGATTCTTCCCACAAAAGGTATTTGCAGCCTCCGAAGGGACACTGGGAATCATAACCTCCGCCAAACTAAAAATAGTTGATGTGCCGCTATACCGAGGCCTATTAGTAATAGGATTTCAGGATTTGGAATCATTAATGAAGGTAGTCCCAGCGATATTGAAATTCTTTCCATCTGCACTTGAGCTGCTTGACAGTTCCGTTTTATGGCCACGGCCAAAGTGCTTCGGTATTACTAGTTGTTCGTTGTACATCGAATTCTCAGGGGATAACCTATCCGATATCGAAATGAAGCTTCTAAGATGCCAAAGTAAGCTTGAAGGCAAATACGAAATATTGCAGACCGCATTCGACCCAATCAGCATCAGTAAAATTTGGGAAGCAAGAAAGAATGCCCTAAACAATATTATGAAACTGACTGTCGGAAGCAGAAAGCCCGTTGGATTAATAGAAGACACTGTAGTTAATCCAACTCAGTTATTCGAATACTGCATCTTCTTGAAAAGACTGTATTCACAATATAACTTGGATTACACAATGTACGGTCATGTAGGCAATGGGAATTTGCATACTAGACCTTTAGTTGATATTGGGGAGAGACAAGAAGTCAATCTTTTAGAGGATCTTGCACGAAAAGTGTTCAAAAGAGTGATCGCTTATGGAGGAACGATAACTGGAGAGCATGGTGATGGTTTGGTGAGGTCTAAGTACATTCCCCAATTATACGGATCACAAGTTTACTCACTTTTTGTGAAACTTAAGCGGATATTTGATCCCCAGCTGATTATGAATCCCGGTAAGAAAGTCCTTTTTTCAAACGCCAGACCTTAGAGGTCTTCTACACGTTCTCTGAATTTTATCCTTCTTGGGATCCCTTGCTCCTTTTGGACCCTAGTGCATTTGGTGTTCTGATTATTGTTTATCTGGGTCAACATGCGGCGGGGTCACGAGGCCATAAGTATTTCCAGATGCCAAATAATCGACGAGATTCATAAAAGTGGCTACCGTGATCTCTTAGGTCCAAATGCCAGAAGTAATAAAAAACTCCTCCGTACTGATATGATGTAGTTGCAATACAGTGATATAATCAGAGCAGGAGCAATTTTCTCTTCTTTCGGAACGGCTTTGCTCATACTATTTTTAATTATACTCTTATCCTTTCCTATAGAGAAGGACTGCTCAAAACACCAAAGGTGTGAATTTTATTCTAAAGCGCCGGAACCCTTGAATTATCTAGTTTCGCCTAATTTTATTGTAATAACATTATTTGTGATTTCGGCCGGTGTTCTAGTCATGAGATTTGCGAGACGGTACTCAAATCGGGTTTAAGTCCCAATCTAAGGCGATCTTAAAAAGCCGGTTAGACCCTGGTCTAAAACTAAAAATGCTATTCTAAATTAATCAAATCTAGTCACATGGTGGCCTGTTTGTACCAAGAGGCGATTACAATGGTGGGGTCGAAGGGATGTGTTCTGATACAGCTGCCAACTCTGATCATTTGAACCCTTGATCCACGGGTGTCTTCAACTATATTGCCCTATCTATGAGATCTGGAGCCCGTTGCGATGCCTGTCTTCGCTACGACCCCGCCATTGTTCCATCTCCCGCGAATATCTGTATAAGTCTTACTAAAGATAGGGAAGATTGTAACATTCTCGAATAATTGTTGGCATCAACACGATAATCAATTCCAATAGAGTGTCACTCTAATAATAATGTCGAGTAGTATTATGTTTTTACTAGGCTGACAAGTTTTCGGTAGTGCCAGGATTTGAAGTGAGATTACATGAGGTAACCTCCTAGTAAAAGATAAATAATTTTAATGGATATTGATCCTGTTGACCGGGGAGATTCAGCT
>JAREAJ010000078.1 GCA_029240395.1 Nitrososphaeraceae archaeon | reverse complement strand
CGATACTAGAAGCATGGAGGCAGGGGATTTGGACGCAGGCAATGCCAAATTCTCCGGACAGGAGGCGATGATAATTTTTGACAACGTCTTCATCCCCAAGGAATACATTTTCATGGACGGCGAAGTTGAATACGCGTCCATGCTTGTAGAACGCTTTACATGTTACCATAGGAGAAGCTATGTATGTAAGACAGGTCTGGGAGATGTACTCGTTGGCGCAGCCGCGGCAATTGCAGATTATAATGGGGTGGATAACGCATCTCATATAAAGGATAAGCTTGTTGAGATGACTCATCTGAACGAAACTATATTTGCAGCAGGTATTGCTTCATCTTATCAAGCTCATAAGACTACGGCTGGAAATTATCAAAATGATGATATGCTAGCAAACGTTTGTAAGCACAATGTTACAAGGTTTCCCTACGAAATAGGAAGACTCGCGCAGGACATTGCTGGCGGACTGATGGTAACTATGCCATCAGAAAAGGATTTCAGAAGTCCAGAAACAGGTCCTCTGTTAGACAAGTACCTAAAAGGCAGAAAAGGAGTCTCAACGGAGAACAGAGTGAGAATCCTGAGACTTATCGAAAACATGACCCTAGGCAGAAATGCTGTCGGATATCTCACCGAATCTATGCACGGCGCGGGGTCGCCTCAAGCCCAAAGAATCCAGATTGCTCGCCAAATGCAGTTAGAGTACAAAAAGAGGTTGGCCAAGAATCTAGCAAGTATTGAAGAAGGCGAAACGGGCGACTTGAGTAAAGAACAATCAGAATATTTCGACAAAATATTTGGCAAGACCTAGGTTTATGGTCCACCACATAACGAATAATTATGAGTTAACTGTTTTATGATTATATTAGGGGTCGACACTTTGGCTGGAAATTGGACTGATAATGAAGACTTGGCGGGTAGGGGTCTTAGAATTATTACCGATAAAGGAAAAGGAGGCATAGTCCAATCACAGTTGTGGAAGGAGCTGGAACTTAATAGCAGGGACGGCTCTCGACTTGCCATCTCCCTTGAGAAACGGTCGCTTATTAAGAGAGTGAGATTTTTCGAGAATGGAAGGTGGACATATAGGCTTATTCCTGCCAAACTACCTATCAGTATGGAATGCATCGAATCTGCTCCTTGTCTAAGTTGCCCTGTCGAGCACATGTGTTCGATTGAAAGTTTCTATAGTCCTCATAGTTGCAATCTAGTCGAAAATTGGATTACCTTGTCGTTCCAGGAGAGGACACGGATTACACAGAAGCTTGAAAACCAGCCTTATTCAAATCCAAGGTTGCACCGGTCCGATAAATCAAACAAAGGCAGACCTCAAGCTAGGATCCCAAAGGATAATGTGAAGACCAAGAGGAACCAAAAGCGGCAACGACGAAAGTGATACTCTGTTGTCTATTGATAATTTAACGATGGCTTGCTAAACACATATTTCAGTGCCTCAAAGTTCGCAAGGATGAAGTTTATATTTATTGCGATTTAAACCATTTGATGGAATGAGGGCCGCCTTTCGAAATTTATTCAAACGGGACTGATTGTTTTCTTCGATGAAATTAACTGATGCTAAGAGGGACTATTTTCGCAAGTTGTCAAAGGAAGAAGGATACAGGAGCAGGTCTGCCTATAAGCTGGCTCAACTTGATAAATCATATCATATCTTAAAAGCTAAGAGCAATGTAGTAGACATAGGCTGTGCTCCAGGAGGGTGGCTACAAATCGCCAGGAGAGCGACAAGTCGAGGGAAGGTTATCGGAGTGGATATCCTAAATGTTGCACCAATAGAAGGTGTTACAATTTTGAAAGGTGACATTGAGGATACTCATACAATCAACTTACTCATACAAACTCTCAACGGTAAGGCAGATACCTTGCTATCGGATGTTTCTCCCACTGTCAGCGGAATTTGGAACGTTGATCATGCAAAACAGATTTCTTTAAGTGAAAAAAGTTTGACTATTGCCACAAAAGTATTGGTTAGAGGTGGGAACGCCATACTTAAGGTGTTTGAAGGAGAGCTACTAAAAGAATTCAGGAAGGAGACAGAAAAACACTTTAGCAGGGTTCTTCTGACAAAGCCGCTGGCGAGTAGACAGCAGAGCAGCGAGCTTTATATGGTGTGCCTAGGATTCGAGTATAACCGATAGAAAACATGATAGTGATGTAGAAGTTGAAAAAACAAATGTTGATATGCTATTTTTGAAGGCTTTTCGTTTAGTTAAACTATAGACTATTTTCGTCGTAAATCAACCGAAGCTCTTCGAGAGTCAACTTGGCCCCATCTTGCATCTTCTTCCTAGCTGACTCTTTTACTTTGTGTATACTTTCGTCATAATCTGGCGGGATTTGTCCTTGTCTCTTCCTCCTTTTTTGATCTGCTGCCGTGTCCATCTGCGTGTTTAATTTCTTCAACTGCAACGATATCTCATTATATTCGGATAGACAACGTGAACGTTCTTCGATTATCCTGTGTTTGTTATCATATGAAGTTTGAATTCTCTTTTTGCATCTGTGGATTTCTTGTTGTAGAGATTTACTCTCATCGTCTAGTATCAAGAGCGATTTCTTAGTGCGTTCGGACTGAATCTCGAGCTGTTGAAGTTGATCCTTAATTATTCGGAAGGCCTTAATTGCCTCTAGCTTCATGGAGGCCTCTCTTATTACAGAAAGAATCTGATCCTTCTCTCTTGTACTATCATACTTACCAGCTTGGATGAGAGATTCGTTAACTCTAGCTCTTTGCAATAGTGAATCTTCTTTTTCTTCAGGCAATCGATTTTGCATTACACTTAGGAAATTCTTCGATTGGCTAACCTTTCCACTAAGCCCGAATAATTCCTCATTCGCAAATTGAATGTCTGACTGAATATGCCTAGATTTTGTTAATAGGCTGTTAAGAAAGGTTTTTTCCTCGTGTATCTGGTGGTTAGCTTTCGGAAGCTTATTTGTGTCAATATCAATAATATTCTGAGTGATTTGCCTTAGTGATGTTGAAAGCTTACGTTTCAAATGAACCAGATCATTCCACCCTAAAGACATTATATTGGGAACCGAATTGTCCTCCAATTATTACAATATGACCTTCCTAGCTCACAAACTAAAGTATTTCATAGAATAAAAATATATGGCTCTTTTTGAAGCATTGATACTCAGTAACTTATTGACTATTGCAAATTATATAATGCAACCATTAACCACCTAAAAATAATTGTTAGACCTTCGTCTTGTCATCATTATCATAAATACTCACAACTGATTTCGGTAAGTTGCGATTACGCCCAAGACGACCAGATTGATCTTTTACTCGACCATCTGTTTTGGAAGATAAGTCTAAGATGTACAAGAGCCTGAAGCCGGCGGGCAATGCAATGGATCAGGTAGACGCCCCTTTCGTTTCTAGAGGCCGGAGACTGCTAGATATATTCAACAAAGTTCCTAATCAAACAAGTCATTGGAGAAATCTTTTCTCCATTTCTTGTAATACCTGTATTTGGCCACAACGTCGTATGTAATCCGAAAGTTTTTTCTGAGCTCTACCGTCACTGATAGCATCACGAGCAAGGTCGATTCCCTCTCGAAAGTTTGAGGCCGACTTTGC
>JAREAJ010000077.1 GCA_029240395.1 Nitrososphaeraceae archaeon | reverse complement strand
AAAATACTCCGGAGAAACGACGGCGCAATTGTTTCTACTCCCAAGAAAGTCAGTCTGCAAAAGGACGTCTTTGACAATAAATATGAGATTCACAAATCACAGTGGAACAAAGACGAATTGTCTTCCTTTGCGACATCATTCTTTCTATCAGATCCTGTAAGTCATATTGGGTATCTTAGCCTTGACAAACGCCAGGTGGCCGCTCTTAAGAGCGAATTTTTCATGAGGAAGATAAGACGCCTCCCTGCAATGGATTTTGTCATGAAGTCCTCGAGGCGATTAGCTTCCAAATATAATAAAATAGCGGGAAACAGTGGGATTATCAATTAATAACTGTATACTTTTACATCTCCGCTCTTATTAGCACCTTGACTTATCAATAAACAACCCCAGGCATAGAGATGATTGAGGCATTGGTGCATGAACTTTGTGTTGCACTCCAGGGTAAGGCAGCACTTTTATAACTATATTCGCAAACACATCTGGTTTGACAACTCCAGGCCCTGACGAAGGCATTGTTGTTGTGTTTACAGGCAAGGGCAAGGGTAAGACGACAGCGGCTCTAGGAATCGTACTGCGAGCAGTAGGACATGGACATAGAGTTGGTATGATTCAGTTCATAAAGGGAGAATGGTTTTACGGGGAGCTTACAAGCTCCAAGAGACTTGAACCCGAATTTGAAATGATCGTCGCTGGAAAGGGATTCGTTGGCATAATTGACGATGATCACCCAATCGAAGACCATCGCATGGCCGCACAAAAAGCAATTTCAATAGCTAAGGAAAGGTTGTTATCAGGAAATTACGACATAATTATACTGGATGAAATTAATTATGCATTGAGTATGAATCTGATTTTTTTAAAAGATGTTATTGACATAATCAATTCGCGCCCCAAAAAAACTACGCTCGTGCTGACAGGAAACCACGCGGCTAAAGAAGTCTTAGAATTGGCTGACCTTGTGACAGAGATGAAGGAAATAAAGCATCCATTTGGTCGAGGAATCAAGGCTAAAAAAGGCATAGATTACTAGCGGCAGGTATACATCTTCGACTGTGATACATATTTGATAGTCTTCCAGGGTAAGCTTAAAGTACAAGCTGTGTACGGTTTGATCTACTGATGGTTACGGCTGAACTAAAGAAAATTCCGGAGGCTGGAGATATCGTTATTGTAACCGTTAAGGAAATTACAGGTCATGGAGCTTACGTAAGCCTGGATGAGTACGGCAACATGACAGGCTTTCTGCACATTTCAGAAATTGCAACTGGATGGATAAGGAATATTGAAAGATACGTAAAACCAAAGCAAAAAGCAGTTCTCAAGGTTATCAGAGTAGACAAGAAAAGAGCAGAGGTTGATCTATCTCTCAAACAAGTTTCTGGGGAAGAAAGGAAGTCGAAGTTAATAGAAGTGAAAAGAAATGAGAAGGCAACAGCATTTATGGAAATGGTCAAAGTTAAGGCGAATCTATCAGATAATGAAATAGACGAAATGGAAGATAAGATCCTGCAAAAATACGATAGTGTCTACGACTTTTTTGAGACTGTAGCCAAAAAAGGTATTGATTCCATTCGCAACTTAGAATTTTCTTTGGAGGTTACAAAAGCTATTGATGACGAAAGCAACAAGATTAAAGTCCCGCATGTAGAAATCAGAGATATCTTAGAAATTTCTTCCCGAGACCCGCAGGGAATCGAAGTAATTAAAAACATTTTATCGCCCCTTGAGGCGAACAAAACCAATGTGCAGGTAACAATCAATTATATCGGTGCCCCAAAATACCGGGTAACGGTTCAAGCAGAAAACTTCAAACAAGCAGAGAAAACGATGAATGGTATCATGGAAAAAGCCAAATCCTCTATAGAAAAGTTTCATGGCGGCTTCAATTTTAGCCGTGAAAGTTCCCGCAAAAGCCACTGAATTGGAATCGATTGACTCAGATAAAGTACAATGAAATAGGATGAAATTAGAACGATCTTATCGCAATGAAGCACCTAATTAGAAAATGCCCAAATTGCGGTGCGTATACTCTCAAGCGGGAATGTGATTCGTGCAAGATCCAAACAATTGATCCTCATCCCCCAAAATATTCACCAGACGATAAGTATGCGCGTTACAGAATTGAGGATCGATACAGGGTTGGATGACCATCGATTGAGCAAACTACATATCCCTCCAAAGGGCCTTTGTTTTGGCAAGGAGAACAAAGCCAACCAGATAAATTATTTGAATTGTTAGGCCGAGCCATATGCTCCATCCTACTGGCGTAGGCATTCCCATAATGTGTTGTAGCATAAGAGAAGCATGGGTAGTGGGAACTGCATATGCGACGAACTGTAGCTCTGAAGGAAGCCGCTCTATTGAATAGAAAACTGGAGGCAATACTGCCAGAATTACGTTTACAAAAGAAATAATTTGTGTCGCATTTCTCATATGGAGCATGTGAGATGACAGGAAGAAACCCATAGCCGACATAGCACCCCAGACTAGGAAAATTGTAAGAATCAGGATTGGGAGATAAGTTAATGACGTTCCGAGATAGGCAGTAAGAATAGTTAAAACCATAAGTGCTGGAAGGCCAAAAAGAATCTGTGACAACGCTAGCCCTGTCATATATGTTAGCGACAATACAGGAGATGCAACAAAAACGTCTTGAATTTTGTATTCCGTCTTGTAAAATGATATATCCTGACCGAGTGCAAGTCCGTAGCCTACCAGGGCCATCACAAGGCTACCAGAAACAGCGAACTGGAGATATTGACCATTGCTCACTATGAATAATACAAATAGTAATGAAAAAGGACTTATAGCAGAAAAAACCAAAGAAATGGGATTCCGGCGAAGCCACAAAATTCCGGTCATATAGGCAATCAGGACTATTTGTTTTCCCGCCTGATTAAGGCTAATTAGCGGAACACGACTACGGTTCATGTATTTTCAAGAAGATGCATAAATAGCGCTATAATAGATAATGGTCATAACGGCCATCATCTTCTTCCTAAGAGAGGACATCTGATATTGTCTCAGCCAATTCAAAGCACCCTCTTACTCCACAGCCCTGTCATCGGGCCACGTCAATACAGTGTTTCGAAATAAATGATCTCCTATGGATCGTTGGTCAACCTACTGTTGAGTTGCCCCCAGACTGTGTCTGATTAATTATGCTATCGGCTGCAAAACTCGTGGCATTGGTATTCCTGGCCTCTTCTATTACTGAACTCATAGTCTCATTGCCTGGACTTACCTGGGTCGTATTACTGAGACCGGTTTGGTTAATGATGTTGCCAATCGCGAAGCTTGTAGCATTCGCACTTCGAGTCTGTTCTAGAACCGATTGTAGAGCCGGTTCTGGAATCTGACTACCAGCCTGCGTATTCTGACTTCCGTTTGTAGGCAACACCGGTGATCCTGTCACGTTTCCACTTTGGGCGGCAAGTGGAATAACAGGGCTTCCCAATACAAGCATGCTCATCATAAGTGTTAAAATGGCTACGCCAGACATAAGCCAAGACGATATCCCTTGGGTATTCATTATCCACACAATAATACCCCCCGAATTTATTGCTTCCTACTTTGTATTCTATTTGAAAGTTTTAGACTTAAGCACGCGAAGAGTATATCATCGTCACTTG
>JAREAJ010000020.1 GCA_029240395.1 Nitrososphaeraceae archaeon | reverse complement strand
GTTCTGGAGGGCATTTTAGGGACCCTGCGCGTACTATCTCTACCCCGTTGACCATGAGAACCTAAGGACTGAAGTGCAGTATGTATTGATAATTGAGAAGTCTATAAAATAATTGTACTATGTTTTTATATCCCCGTAATGCAACGCTAGAGTAATTTTATTGCCCTAGAAACTTCACCCAGACTCTCAAAAGCGTTCAAATAGCATCAAGAGCTTAGAATGCATTCTATGGCAAGTGAAACCGAGAATATAGTTCATGTCACGACAAAGACGTGGGAAGATGACGTTCTCAGATCAGAAAAACCAGTACTGGTAGATTTTTGGGCCGAATGGTGTGGGCCGTGCAGGATGGTTGGTCCGGCTCTCGAGCAATTGTCTAAGACGATGAATGGGAAGATAAAGGTGGTAAAATTAAACGTCGATGAGAATCAGGAAATAGCCATGAAATATGGGATACAATCAATACCCTCACTTTTGTTATACAAAGAAGGCAAAGAGATTGGAAGGACCATCGGGGCCGCATCAAAGGAGATGTATCAACGTTTTGTTGATCAAACATTATCTGATTCACGTTAAGGTATTCTAAAACGAAACCAACCCATATTCTTCGTGATCGAGCGAATTAAAGCATCAACTCGCCTTCTGCCAAAGCATTAATATTTAATCACTTTAAACGATAGCAGATATTGGGAAAAAAAGAACTGGCTGCACTTTTTTCGTCTGATCCGGATCGGTACTACAGGGTTCCTTTATTCGATCGGATCGGTTTCAGCCGGCAGGGATGCAGTAAATGTGGCAAGTTCTTTTGGTCCAAAGTCTATAAGGAATCGTGTCCAGATCACGAGTACTATGGTTTTATTGGAAGTCCTCCAACCAATAGGCGCCTTGACTATGTGAATACATGGAAAGAAATCTCGGCTTATTTTCGTGGCAACAATCATTCTATTATAAGTCGATATCCTGTTGTTTGCAGATGGCGTGACGACCTCTATTTTACTATAGCTTCAATTGTTGACTTTCAGCGAATAATAGGTGGAAAGGTAGTTTTTGAACTTCCTGCCAATCCATTAGTTGTCCCGCAGATGTGCTTGCGTTTTAATGATGTAGAAAACGTCGGCGTGAGCGGCAGACATTATACCTCCTTCTGCATGATCGGACAGACATCAAGCGCCGACGCTCCTGGCGGATATTGGAAAGATAAATGCATTGAACTAAATTATGGTATGCTTACTACGGTTCTGGGGATAAGACCAGACGAGATTACTTTTGTCGAAGATGTCTGGATAGGGGCCGGCGCGTTTGGTAACTCTTTAGAATATTTCGTCCGCGGACTTGAGCTTGGCAATGCAGTTTTCACCGAGTTCGAGGGCAATGAAAACAATTTCAGCATTATGAAAAACAAAATCATTGATATGGGGGCGGGTCTCGAGAGGCTTTCTTGGATTACCGCGGGAACACCCACTAGCTATGACTGCTCTTTTGGCCCTGTTGTAAACAAACTCATCGAGCTCACCGGAATGCCTGAAAACCCTGAAACCCTTAGCCAATACTACGAGACTATGTCAGGAATGATAAGTGAGGATAACCTAGAATCTAATTCCTACATCGGTGCGAGCAATGTAAATGCGTTCCGACCAATTATAGCCAAAAAATTGGGTATTGAAGAGACAGTCCTTACTCGAATAATTTCTCCGTATGAGGCTATCTACACCGTCGCTGATCATACTCGTACTCTTCTATTTGCTATAGCAGATGGCTCTTTGCCGTCCAATGTGGGAGGAGGATACAATTTACGCATCATACTACGAAGAGCGCTTTCGATTCTTGAAAGAGCAGGATGGAAGAACATAAAACTTGAGGACATAACTGATTCTCATATAGATTATTTGAGACTAATCTACCCAGAACTCGAAGAACACAGGGAGGATGTAAAAACTATACTCAGGATTGAGTCCCAGAGGTACATAGGGGCCAGGGAAAGAACGAATGCGCTGGCAGCAAACATCAAGAAGCTCAATAAGAAATTGTCAATAGATGATCTTATCAGGATGTACGAATCAGATGGTGTCACCCCTGAATATCTTTTGGAGGCAGGGGCCATTCAAAATATACCTGCAAGCTTCTACAGCAAACTGGCGACACTTCACAGCGAACAGGTACCTGCTCATGAGGAGACGCCTCTGATTGGCACAGAGGGTCTTGCATCCACCCGGCTGCTATATTATGAGGATGAATCCACACACGAGTTTGAGGCAACTATCATCAAGGTAATAGACAGAATCTATGTTGTTCTGGACCAAACTGCATTTTACCCAAGGGGTGGTGGTCAGGAACCAGATAAGGGACAACTAGATTCCTTTGACGTAGTAGAGGTCTTCAAACACGGAAATGTGGTCATACACAAATTGCGAGATGCCGCTGGAGAGACTGACCTTTCAGAAGGAAAAGTTGTCCGCGGTAATGTCGATGCTCGACGACGAAACTCAATTACAAAGCATCACACAGCCACGCATATACTCAACAGCGCTGCGAGATACAATCTCGGCCCGTGGGTGTGGCAAAATTCAGCGTTCAAAGAGGAGGATTACGGAAGACTCGACATCACACACCACTCGGCCCTGACCAGGGAAGAGATAAAAGGGATTGAACGGAGTGCAAACAGCATAATCACAGGAAACTTGCCTGTCTCGATAAATATCTACGGCCGGGGAGAGGCTGAGCAAAAATACACATTCAGAATATATCAGGGTGGAGTTTCACCTACTAGCAACGTTAGAATTGTAAATATCAAGGGATGGGACGTAGAAGCATGCGGTGGGACCCATGTTAAGAGAACTGGTGAACTGGGGCTTATAAAAATCACAAAATCAGAGCGCATCCAAGACGGTGTCGTGAGACTAGAATTCGTGGCTGCAGAATCAGCACTAAACTATTTACAAGAACTTGAAAACAGCTTGAATGTCATCATGCAATCTTTGAGCTCCAATAAGGACAGGGTAGTGGAGTCATTCTTGAAAAGTATTGAGGACACAAATTTGTCCAAGAAAAAGATAAGAGCAATTCTCAAAAGAGTCGCTCCTGTACTGGCAAGATCTGCGTGCTCAGAGGCCAAAACGCTGCCCGGCAACGCTCTCAAGATTTACAGCATAGACGATCAACAACTAGACGATGAATTCCATATTTCTGTGGGTCAAAAATCGGTTGAAATGGACAGTTCCCTTATTTATGTCGCAGTAATCGTAAAGGATTTAGGAATTAGAGTAATAGTTTTTGTTGGCAAAGAAGTGACTAGAATAATCAAAGCTGGTGTCATTGCAAAGGAAATTTCTACACAGCTCGGGGGATCTGGCGGAGGAGGCGACCAATTCGGTCAGGGAGGGGGTAAAATTGAATACAGAGGAAAGATCAAGGATACCATAAGTTCGACAATAGAATTAATTTCTAAGTATGCGGATAAGTGATCATTGCTCTGGGATATCTAACAAGCAGAAAAGGTGATACGATTTATCGGGATAGATCTGTGACGCCCGATTTGGTCTCCATTGGGGAGAAATGGCGTTTGAAGTGGAGGGAGCTTGGTCTCTTTAATTCGGATCCTGACTTAGGCAGGAAAAAATATTTTATTACCGTAGCATACCCTTATCCAAATTCCCCTCAACATGTGGGACACGGAAGGACTTATACACTGACCGACGTTCACGCCCGCTACTTGCGGATGAAGGGGTACAACGTTCTATTTCCTATGGGCTTTCATTACACTGGCACGCCAATTTTGGCCATGTCTAAAAGAGTTGCATCCGGTGACGAAGAATTAATTGAGACCTTTGCTAAGGTGCACCACGTATCAATCAAAGACATAGCAGGCTTTGTTGAGCCTTTAGAAATTGCGCGCTTTTTCCATAACGAGATTAAACAAGGCATGGTCGAAATGGGATACTCCATAGATTGGAGGAGAGAGTTTACTACCATAGACAAAGCTTACTCCAAATTTGTCTCCTGGCAATTTAGACTGCTTCGCGAAAAGGGTCTAATCGTCAGGGGCTCATATCCCGTTGCCTGGTGTCTAAACGATCAGAATGCCGTAAGTCAGCACGATACGATAGGTGATGTTGAACCAGACTTCAATGAGTATTTGTTGATCAAATTTGAGTTAGAGGGACATTCTTGGAAAATTCCAACTGCGACCTTGCGCCCAGAAACGATCTATGGTGTTACCAACCTGTGGATACATCCCGAGTCGAGGTACGTCGAAATACAAGTTAAGAACCCGCTCTATGCAAATGGTAAGGAAGAATGGTTAGTTAGCGAGCCGGCGGTCCAAAAGCTAAAGTACCTCAATTACGAAGTATATATTAAATCAACACTGATAGGAAAGGATTTAGTTGGTAAACGGGTCATCGATCCAGTCAGACACTCTTCGATCCCAATATACCCAGCCTCATTTATTGACCCTAATAACGGAACGGGGATAGTAATGTCTGTACCCGCCCACGCTCCGTATGACTACCAGGCTTTAGAGGATTTACGGCAAGATAATATGAGGCAGCGTGATTTCGGAATTTCCGATATTAACAGCCTGAAGCCAATAACAATTATTGAAACAGGCGACCACTCAGAAGTAAAGGATAAATTTGAGAATCAATCAGCAGTCGCTCCTACGCCCGATGCCGCTTTGTCTCCTGCATCCAAGATAATAAAAAAATTCCGAATAAGAAATCAAACTGACCCAAGGTTGGATGACGCAACTAATGAACTGTATTCGCAGGAATATTACAAAGGCAGAATGATGCAAAACACAGGGAAACTTGAGGGTACATCGGTTTCTGAAGCAAAGGACGTAGTAAGAAGAGATTTAATTGCTAGCTCTTCGGCAGAGTTGATGTTTGAGCTGGTTGACAGCTCAGTTAGGTGTAGATGCGGATCAGGATGTGTCGTTAAGATATTAAAAGATCAGTGGTTTCTGGATTACAGAAACGAGCAATGGAAGAAGCTTGCCCATCAATGTATGAATGAGATTGATATCATTCCAGAAGAAATACGTCAAGAATTCAACTATGTTATCGACTGGCTCAAGGAGAGGGCCTGCGCAAGGAAATCCGGACTGGGGACCAAAATTCCTTGGGACCAAAATTGGCTGATCGAAAGTCTTTCAGACTCTGTCATATACATGGCATATTACATAATTGCAAAGTATATCAATAATGACTCTATTTCCGATCTGCACCACAATTATGATAACCTTAAGGATTCATTTTTTGACTATGTATTTTTAGGGAGAGGGAATTCTGACCAAGTAGCTCAAGCATGTAACTTGGATTCCCAGGTGCTGGAGCAGATACGTAACGAGTTCCAATATTTTTACCCATTAGATTCAAGGCATTCTGGTAGGGACCTTGTCCCAAACCATCTCTCGTTCTTTATTTTCAATCACGTAGCGATATTTGAGAAGGTATACTGGCCTCGACAGATAGTAGTTAACGGCTCTGTGTTAATGGACGGAAAAAAGATGTCAAAATCGCTTGGAAATATCATTCCCCTTCGCGATGCTATCAAGGAGTATGGAGCCGACTCTATTCGCCTGGTTATGTTAAGTTCCTCAGAACTTTTACAGGACGCTGACTTTTCATTTGACGCTGTAAAAGGCATTCGCTCCAGACTTTTTGAAATCTACAATATAGCTGTAGAACAGCTTGATTATGACAATCTACATCAGAGAGCGACGGTGATAAAGAAGATCGAAGTTGAAGACAGGTGGCTAGTTAGCAGGTTGCAGCGAGTTATAAGCAGCACTACGGTTTTGATGGATAAGTTGAGAGTAAGAGAATCCCTGCACAATATTCTTTATTTACTCGACCAGGATTTGGCCTGGTATAGGCGCAGAACAAGGTCGAAAGAGCGGGAAAATTCCATCGATGCAGGTTGTATTATGGCAGAGTTCATTGGAACGAGGGTTAGAATGCTTGCACCTTTTGCACCTTTCCTATGCGAAGAGATTTGGGAAAAAATACACAAATTCTTTGACTCTCCACTTTCTTCGTCGCACTCTATTCTATATTCTGGCTGGCCAGTAGCAAATCCAGAAGCGGAGGATCTGACCGCAGAGGAATCAGAGGAAATGGTTCAGAATGTATTATTCGATATCCAGAATATAATAAAGGTCACAAAACTTGTTCCAACCAAGATACACATTTACGTCTCTGCGAAATGGAAACGAAAAATGTATCAAAAAATCCTTGAAATAATACTTGCCGAAAAAAAGGCAAAGTTCGGGGAAATAATGAAAGTCCTTAGCAAGGATCCAGAATTGTCAGCAACATTAAAGAAAAATGTAAGCTTGATTCAGAAAATCACCGGAGACATTATTTCGATTTCAATGGAAGTCAGACAGAGAAGGCTCAAGCTAGGAGAATCCTTTAAGGAATTGGACGCTATTAAGGATGCAGAAAAATTGATATCTTCGGAGAGTTCTGGTCGCGCAGTTGAGGTGCTGGTTTACCAAGAGGAAGACCAAAACTACAGGACTGAAGAGAAAGCTGCTACCGAGAATATTAGTGTCGATTCACCTCATGGAATGACTAGATCACACTCAAAAGCAGGACATTCCAGACCATTTAAGCCTGCAATCTATATAGAATAACGTTCTGTCGGCAAATTACTTGGGACTTCGGTAGTCTTTTTCGTTTTGCCTACTGCGTTTGATGGAGGCTATGATATATATCAGAAAACCAGCGACTGCTATAATTAGCCCATAAAATGAAAGTCCTCCCCTTCCGAAATAGCTTCCTAGGCCTACGATTAGAGCTCCCAACAGAAGGAGCACGAGCCCGGAACGAGCAGCTGCCGGCATGTTGACTTTTTTTGAGGAAGATGATGCAACCATGATACAGTCTAGTCTAGTGAATCAAGTCACATTGCTTCTTATTATCTTTCTTCGAGTCAATATTTTTATTGAGTAGACGTTCATAACAGATTATCGATGAAAATCGCGGTTGTCGGGATTGGTGTCGCAGGAGCATATCTCATGAACCAGCTAAACGATGATCACGACAATAACGTGGTAGGATTTGAGAGAATGTCAGAATCACAACACGATGCCGTCTGCGCATGGGCAACTTGCAAAAACGTGATGCTTGACTTGACGAAGAAATGTGGTTTGAATTTCGAGGATTATGTGATGCATAGTGGAAAGTATATGAAAGTAAATCTTGACAGCACTGACAAAAATGAGCGATCGGATAATTTTATTGATATAAGACTAAAGGGGATGGTCATATACGATAAAATAAGACTCATCCAAGATATGATAAGAGGGACTAAGGTTGAGTTCGGCAAAGTACCGAGAAAAGAAAACCTTGAGACGGATTTTGATGTTGTTGTTGACTCCACTGGATTCCACCGTAATTACCTCCCCAAACCGCAGGAGGAATTCTGGATTCCGTGCATTCAATACAAGGTAAAATATGACGCAGACAAGGTACCATTTAGCGATTTCTATCTGAAGGCCTTCCCGGCTATGGCTGGCTACTTTTGGTACTTCCCATTGGGGAATGGTTACGCGCACATAGGAGCAGGTGACTTTGAGCGTAAACAGAATAACAGGTTTGTCGATGAGTTTTTGAGTCGTCACAAATGCCAGATAATAAAAAAAGTGGGAAGACCTGTACGGATAAGTCCGCCTAAAAATTGCGAACCCTTTACGGACGGGAGAAAAGTTATTGGCGTGGGAGAATCCATTGGCACGGTTTATCCTCTACTTGGAGAAGGAATAATTCCTGCAACTTGGTGTGCCGACATATTGGTTCGGAATTTGAATGACAAGGAAAAATATAGAAAAGAAGTATTGAAAAAGTTCAAGATTTACTCGACAGTGTTTAATTTCATTCGGTCGAAAATAGACCATAGATTCAACTTGCTTAAAAGTCCATATCGCTTACTTAAGATCTATAATCATATGAAAAGAGAAGAGAATCGTTATGGGATGGAAATCAGAATTTCAGATATGATTAAGGTTTCGAAAATTTGAAAGGCACTACAGTTAGAGCCCGTCATTGTCATTCATATAGCTATTTGGGGTCCATTGCTCAGGTATCGCATCTACCATTCAAAATAATTATAAGATAGGTTCGGAAAGTGATGTTGATGAGCAAGGAAACAAATCGCCCACAGAGTGGTGCTGTTGAACAGAGGATTAATGAACTGGTTCAACAATCCAGGATACTTGAAGCATATATGAACGATATAGTTGCTAAAGAATCCACTGCCATGAGATTAATAGAAGAGGCACGACTTGCATCCTCAGCGATGAACAATTTAACAGCCGGAGACCAGTCAGAATCGCTAGTTCCTGTTGGGATTGGAGTGTACGTTAGGGCACTTATCCCTCCTGTCGATAGACTCCTCGTAAACGTTGGAGCCGGTATTAGTATTGAAAAAAATAAACAAGACACTCTAAATTACATCGAATCAAGGATAAAAGAGTTTGAAACTGCTTCAAGACAACTCGCAGGACAAAAGCAGCAAATAGAATTGAGGATGGCCCAAATCCAAGAGCAAATAAACAACATGCTACAGCAATCTTCGGGTGCGCGTAACGTGGGGGCTGAACCTGTTTCGTCTTCTAGATAAGTTGTATTTGGTCTCATCCACAACCACTGAGAAGATACCTAAGGCCAACAATTGCTACTATTAACAGCGGTTCGTATCTATAACATCAAAAATGTTTGAGCAACTTAGGAAGGCACTCTCAAGTGCAACGAGGAATATAATTCATAAAGAGCTTACTGAAAAAGACCTAACTAAGGTTCTGTCTGAACTTGAAATTGCGTTACTCCAAAGTGATATAGCACAGGAAGTTATCGACGTTATTGTCACGAAGCTAAAATCCGAATTGATTGGTACAAAACTTGAGAAAGAACAAAATGCAGCGAACATTGTTCAGATCAAGTTCCGAAATGCTATTGTTGAAATGTTTTCAAGGTCGGGAGAGGTTGACCTTATTAAGAAGATTATAGAAAAGAAAGACAAAAGAGGAGGACCTTTCATTGTTGTCTTTCTAGGGATAAATGGAACCGGCAAAACTACTACAGTAGCAAAAGTGGCACACTTCCTGCGCAAGCATAATATTTCTGTTGTACTTGCTGCCGGTGACACACATCGTGCTGGAGCAATTGAACAGATCTCCCTACATGCTGAAAAATTGTCGCTAAAAGTAATTACTCAAAGATATGGTGCAGATCCCTCCGCGGTTGGAAGAGATGCAATCGACTATGCAAAGAAGCATCATATTGATGTGGTATTAGTCGACACAGCAGGACGTATGCAAACTGCCAAAAACCTGATGGATGAAATCAATAAAATAGTAAGAGTAGTTAAACCTGATATTAAGATATTTGTGGGTGATTCTCTAGCTGGAAACGATACGATAAACCAGGCAAGAGAATTTTTTGAATATACTAATTTCGATGGGGCTATACTTACTAAAATAGATGCTGATGCAAAGGGAGGATCCGCGATCTCTATTGTACATATTACCTCAAGACCAATTGTATATCTCGGCATTGGTCAGGGTTACGAGGATATAATTCCATTTGATGCCGGCAGGTTTATTGATTCCATTCTGAGTGGCGCTCCTCTTACTGGTGCCATATCTCATACTGTTAATGAGGATTTTTCTTCAGCTGACACTATATCCACGGATACACAACAGATGGTGAAAAGGAAACTTCAGCAGCTACCTGAGCCGGTAACGATATCTGGCAAAGGAGATATCTCTATTCAAAAGGCTGACCCTCTCGTACAAGGAGAAGAATATAACCTAGAACAAAATAAGCTCAAGCAAGCCGGATCTCAAACTCAGATCTCGGAAGATGCTTCGCCAACCTTGGATAATCCATCGAAAGATCAGTCATACACAGAATATGAAAGAAAACAAGCTGACAACGCCGGAGATTTGGAGGACAACGAAACTGGTTCTTTTGATAGAATAGAACAAACTACCCAAATTTCGCCGCCTAGCCCTTCTCCTGGCGGTGAAACAGGACGCCCCGGGATTATCAATATGACTGATGGAAAGAATAAGAAAACTAAGTTAGGAGGATTCTTCGGCAAATGGACTAAGGGAAGAAACGATAAGGTCGAAGGTAAAACGGGGGTAGAAAGTCAGGTTAAATGGGAAGATAAACAAGCGGAGAGTTTGACGGCATTAGACGAGTCAGTTAAAAGCAGTAAGAACAAAGCTAATGAAGATAAACAGACGAGAAAGGAGCGTCCGGTCGGAGGCAGAGAAGAAACCAATGACAAACACGAGGGGGAAACGGTGTACCTGTCTGATGAAGATATCGAAGACATGCTTAAGTAGCAAAAATATTCTCAGTTTAGACGATTTAAAGTCGGAGGACATACTTTCGATTCTTAAACTTGCAGAAGTCCTGAAGGCAGAGGCAAAGAGGAAAAATGATCGGTCAAAACAATTACTTAGCGGTAAAGTGTTAGGTATGATCTTCCAAAAGCCTTCCACAAGAACTAGAGTTAGCTTTGAAGCAGGAATGTATCAGATGGGAGGCAACGCAATATACATGGACGCTCAGAATATACAGCTTGCACGTGGAGAATCAATTGAGGATACTGCAAGATCGATATCTCTTTATGTAAACTGTCTTATGGCTAGAGTCTATAACCATCATGATCTCGTTAAATTAGCTGAGGCTGCTTCGGTTCCAGTGATAAACGGGCTGTCAGACACCTTTCATCCCTGTCAGATACTTGCGGACCTTTTGACGATTAAGGAACAAAAAAAAAGGCTAAAAGGAATTAGCATAGCATGGGTTGGAGATGGCAACAACGTATGTAACGATCTATTGATAGGGTGCGCAGAAATTGGGATCGATATTTCAATTGCGTCACCAAGAGGTTACGAACCACCAGACTGGATAATATCAATTGCGACTAATAAAGCAAGAAGTACAGGAGCCAAGGTGAATATCACAGATGATCCGCTAATCGCTGTCCAGGATGCCGATGCTGTAATGACTGACACTTTTGTATCCATAGGAAAAGATGAGGAAAAGGAGGTTAGAAAAGAGGTTTTTGTTCCCAAGTATCAAGTAAACTCTCAACTGATGACAGGAGCAAAAAAAGGAGCCATTTTTTTGCATTGCTTGCCTGCAACACGCGGTCAAGAAGTTACGGCTGAAGTTATAGATGGCAAGCATTCAGTGGTGTGGGAAGAAGCAGAAAACAGGCTACACGTTCAAAAGGCTCTCCTTTATAGGCTAATTGCTAGTAGAAATCAAATTAGAGCTTAACGCCGCACACGTAATGGCTAAAAGATGGAAACAATGGTTCAAATTTGATGTAAGCCCGTTCGGTAGGTCATGTTAAGATTTTCAATCGATTTGTAACAGACTTTGGACTTATGAACCAAATTAGTATTCTTTATCTCGGTGTGCCCTTACCATTTGCATAGAAGCCAAAGCAGTGGTAAGGAGAAACCTATGCATGTTTAGGCATTGGATATAATAGACCTTCTTTTCTATAACACTTCCAACAATC
>JAREAJ010000076.1 GCA_029240395.1 Nitrososphaeraceae archaeon | reverse complement strand
ATCTATACCCAAAGAATCATGAAGGATCGCTGCACAAATAAGGTCTGTGTCATAATCGTGGAGCTCCTCTGTTAGAATGAGGGCAACCCTCAGAGGGTGGTTGATGTAGGGCTCGACCTTATTTCCTTTTTTTAGCTGCCCAGAATGAACTTGTATCGCTATGCTAAACGCTCGCGTTATTTTCATAACGTCGGCAATTGAATTTTCAAATGGCTTTAATAGCCTATTAAAGCCTAGTTTAGTAAAATCATTTATGCTGCCCGTCATATTAATACACTTAAACATTTGCATTAGACAATAATATTCTTAGTGGCAGTTGCTCCCCGTTACCTCTAGCCTCGTTGTAGAGCTCCTCCCTTGTGTTTGCTCAGGACGAGCACACAGGTTTATCAGCTAGCAATAAACCGATCAAATGCTAGCTGGGATTATACTAGATATAAGCCACTATAATTATTCAATTTAGACGTGCAAAATGTCAATAGCAGCCGCAATATTATACGTGTAAAGCGATCTTCCTCTGTAGTTTGCATCGTGAGTGGAGGCCTTGACTCGATCTGCACCGCGGCCTACCTAAAAAAAGAAAAAAATTGTAGTCTATATTTTCTAAGCTATATTTACGGACAAAGAGCCAAAAATGAAATTCAGGCGGCTACACGCTTTGCTAGGATTTTGAATGCAAACGATCATCGTATCGTAGACATCGGATTTATGAAAGATATTTACGGGAACACGAATGTGCTTACCGACCATAAAAGACGTCTGCCAGGAGGATTTGACTACAGCATAGTTGTACCGATAAGAAATGTTATATTTCTTTCGATAGCTTCTGCATGGGCTATGAGTATGAATGCGAAAATGGTAGCCTACGGCGCCCATTTAGATGACAGCCATTATCCCGATTGTCGAGCTGAATTCATAAGGTCTTTCAGCACGTTAATTAATTTGGCTGAGGAAGACGGTATTAAACTGGGGACGAGACGAGCAGTACAGGTATGGGCACCTGTGCTACAAGGAATAAGCAAAACTGAACTATTAAGAAGAGGCTATTCAGTTTTAGGAACCAAGGTTTTTGATACATGGAGCTGTTATACTGATGGGATCCAAATAAATGGAAAAACTGTCCACTGTGGGCTGTGCGAATCGTGTATAAATAGGAAAGTAGCATTTAGAAAGGCAGGCTTAGATGATCGGACACAGTATGCTAAAAACGAATAACGATAGAGTCCAATTGAAAGAAATCTTTACCAGCATAGAAGGAGAGGGTCCATATTTCGGAACTAAGACCCTATTTGTGAGAATGTCTGGGTGCCATCTCCATTGCTATTGGTGCGATACTACTGATGCGCTCGCAATGAATAGTGGCAATAGTTTTTCAGTGGATGAAGCAAAGGACCTAATTATCAAAGAGCTTCAACCAAACACATACAAAATAAATTTTACAGGCGGAGAGCCACTTATTCAGCACGAAGCAGTCGCTAAGCTTGCCAATTTCATGAAACAAAAGAAAGACATAAGGACTTATATTGAATCTTCCTGCTTTGATTCTATCAGGTTTGCAAAAGTCATCCCCTATATTGACATTTGCAAAATTGAATTTAAGATGAGCGATTCTCAGGTTGTAGATCATAAAAATTACAATGATCTATTGTTAAACGAAATAAGGTGTCTTAAAATGGCCATAATGCAAGACAAAGCTACGTACATTAAAATAGTTGTCACTGGTTCGAGTAATGTTCACGAGTTCAGAAATCTAACAGAGAAAATTTTCGAGTATGCCGAACCAGGCAACCTGGTAGGGTTTGTTATCCAACCCTGCTATGGAGACAATCAACCCGGTCTGGAAAAGCTGCTTAGCTTTTATGATTGTGTTTACCCGATATATGATGAGGTAAGAATAGTACCACAATTGCACAAGCTGATAGGGGTTAGGTAAGTACAGGTTTGACAAGACCAAATGGTAGTGCTAAGAAGAATAATAGTACAAAAAAGATTGAAAGGTTGCTTAGGCAGCTCCTAATTGAACTGGGAGAAAATCCTGACCGGGAAGGCTTGATACAGACTCCGGCCCGTATGGCAGAGATGTACGAAGAGATATTCGGTGGCTACAGAATGAATGCCGAATTAGAAGTGAGCTTTAGTGAGGAAACAGACGCCATTATTGCTAAAAATATTGAGTTTTATAGTATGTGTGAACACCATATGCTTCCTTTTTATGGAAAGATACACATAGCGTATATTCCCTCTGGCAAAGTATTTGGGATTTCAAAACTAGCCCGCCTGGTTGAGAAATACGCCCGTCGCATGCAGATACAGGAAAGGCTAACCAAGCAAATTGCTGACGAAATAATAAGGACGGATATAAAAGGTGTTCTTGTGATAGCAGAGGCTGAACACCTGTGTATGAAGATGCGCGGAGTCAAAAACGACAGTCTGATAGTTACTGTGTGCCATCGCGGGATCATGGAGGAACAAAGACAGCTCCGAGATCAAGTGCTTTCTCTCATTTATGCATCCAAACCAGAGATGCGCTCTGTTTAGTAATTGTAGTAACTGTGTCGGAGTCCACAACAAAGGCTTATAAAAAAGAGTATTTCCAATAGGTCAGAAGAATGGCAGGTACTATCTTCAGAATACAGTCCCACAAGTTCAGTCCCGATAATATTCAGGCCACACTTGTTTGTTCAAAATGCGATGAGATATTCTCAAAGGAATTCCTATTAGATCTTGAAGGGCAGACAATCGAGTTCAAATGTCCTGTGTGTGGAGCGTCTGGTGAAGCAGACCTTCCTTATAAAAGCGCGGAAGAGAGGGAGGAATTCGAGGACGACTTTGAAGAGGTAGAGGAAGAGGGATCAAATGAAGAGTTTGAAGAAGAATACTAATGAAATGGATTCTTAATAGTGTGAAAGTGCTATTTACTTTGTATTCTGTCCAAGCTTGCTCAACTGGGCAAGTAGGGCCACCAACTGTATTTCAGGATGTGCACCGGTAACTAAACGGTAGTCATATTCCGCCATTAACGCAGCAAATTCGTCTGGGCGGTCCAGTTTCAAGTCGTATGCTTCCTGGTTTGCATATTTCAGAAAATCATTTTCCGACATTCCGTATACTTGCATCAGTTCAAATAATCTAAATCGCGCCTCGTGAAATTTCCCGGAAAGCGCCAGTTTCATAATTTCCTTAACTCTTGTCTTACCTGATAAACCGATTGATGAAATTACATTGGAGGACGAGACGGAACCCATACCTGCGGCGGCTTGTAGTATGTTAATAGAATGGCGGAGGTCTCCTAGCGTGGACTCATATATTGTTGAAAATGCCTTTTCTTCAAATTTTACTCCTTCATTTTTGCAAATGAAACTTAAGTAATCCGAAACATCCTCTTTAGAAAGCCGCCTAAATTTGAAGATGACACATCTGCTCTGAATTGGTTCTATGATTTGGGAAAGATAGTTACATATGATAATAAAACGCGTGGTCTGAGAAGTGTCTTCGATTATTCTCCTCAAGGCCGTCTGGGCGTCGGCCGTCATTTCATCAGCCTCATCGAGTATAATAACCCTGAACATTCTTTTGTTAGCCCTATCAGTCGGCAACTTCATAACAGCAGCAAATTCTTTCACTCTCTCACGGACCATCTTAATACCCCTCTCGTCTGACGCGTTTAACTCAAGCGTATCTGTCCTCCAGGATTCTCCGAGTAATTCTTTAGCTAGGCATAGTGCTGTAGTAGTTTTACCGACGCCTGCAGGACCAGAAAAGAGTAAGTGCGGAATCTCGTCTGGTTTTTTTGAAAAATTGGCAAGCCCACTAACTATATCCCGTTGATTAATTATTTCCTTTAGGTTTGCGGGGCGGTATTTCTCGACCCACATCAAATTTGACAGAT
>JAREAJ010000075.1 GCA_029240395.1 Nitrososphaeraceae archaeon | reverse complement strand
AAGTTCCTGTGACAGAAAGTAATATCTTTTGGGGTAACGGTATTGTCTTATTTATTTTTTTCTCCAGATTGCAGATGCCCTGCTGTACTTTATTGTGCTTGAGCTCGATAAAGATGTCGCACATTAGAGATCCATATAACCTCAAGCGATTGCTATCCAATAACCATTTTCAGTACTATGATCACTAAAGTCAGACCTATTGTAGACAAACTAATGGCCTTGAGCGCCCTCTCCTGCTTCTCTAGCCTAGAATCAGATTGACGTACTTTCTTACGAACTTTATATTTTCTGGATATTCTGATGTGTATGTAGCTTAGTGATCCTGTAATTACAGATAGTCCAACTGGAACGATCTCGAAATGATTAGTCTGTATGATATATCCCGCAAAAACTGGAAGAGCCCCCCAAGAGACGGAAAACCAAATATCGTTGTGAAAAAAACCCCTGAACACTTCGAAATTATATGCAAATACAAAGAAACCTTCCAGTAAGGCAATTACCCCTAAAAGAGGGGCGTAATGTACTATGTAATAGGCTCCTATGATATAGGCCGCAGAAAGAGACAACACGATTATGAGCCAAAGCTGTTTAGCAGAAAAATAGTTTCCCCAAGGTCTAACTTCCTTAGAACCAAGACTATCCGCTGCGTGAGCTCCTAAGCCTAGTCCCAAAGCGTAAATGGCGGCTATAGCGCAAAGCCTATCCCAAAACATCTGAGCAGATACCAGCGAGCCCAACACTGCAAAAGAGACACACATGCCCGTGTACGGTAAGAATAACATACCTACAAATATCCTAAATCCTAAAGGTCCAAAGTTAGGTACGAACCATTCGTTTAGACGATTGTCTTTGGAGTTCATGGCTTTCTGGCTGAAACGATAGCACTGGTTCCTAGAGTATGGTACTGACATGATACTTCGATGAATCCGATTTTTCTTAGGCACTGTGATGTATCGATAGGCCACAAACGGTTTTTGCAGATAACTTCATCTAATAGTTGAAATGCTGGTTCCCACTCCTTAATTAGCTTCCCTGAAAGATTGAGCAAATAAAAATAAAGTCTCCAGATTTTTTGGATTACTTGGTTGTTTGGACAGGTAAAGTCATGAAATATTACAATTCCGTGCTGCTTAAGAACCCTCCAAGACTCCACTGCTACGGTTTCGATGTCAATATACTTCAGTAAATATGATGATACTACATAATCAAATATTCCGGCTTGGAATGGCAAAAGCTCAGCAGTCGAGTTTACTAGGAAAATTTGTCGGGACTTCTCTTTTGCTTTTTTGAGATAGTCGAATGTGAGATCCAGCGAACACACTGAAGCTGCATCCGATCCCGCTTCAAGTTTCGAGGATAATATTCCTGTCCCCGCGGCAAGGTCCAATATTACACTAGGTTTGAATCCGCCCTTATCTACAATCTTTGCTATTTGATTTTTCCACATTTTGTCTTGTCCAAAGGTTGCGTAACTAACAAGTGAATCATAAGTTGCCGCGTTGTTCGCGCTAAAGAAGTATTGAGCATAGGCATAACCGTCATGTAGTTTCATTTGAGATCTAATCCCTCATCATCTGATTTAAGATGTTGATACATATAGTAGAAACAACCTCCTATAGGCACCAGAGTATGTATTTCGTTAATTGGCAAAGGGATGTAAGCATTGTCAAACGATACGGAAAAAAGGTTGTTGTCAAAACCAATAAGCGAAGTAAAGGTTTTCATGAGTACCTATTGTCGTTATCATACACATTTGTATCCGTTGCGCTAGGTCACCCGGATTCTCCTCCTATCATAGGGGAAAGAACATCAAAAAACGAAGGTGATCTCATGAGGGGCCATTTAGAAAAACTGGGTATCAGAACCCCTCGATTGATTTCCCTTTCTGATTCTCTGCTTGTTGAAGAGTTCATAGAGCTAGGCGATTTGTATAGGGTGTTTCGTGAATCTCGCGAGACGAAAATTATTTCCTCACTGGGATACGAGGCTGGTACAATGACGGGCAGTCTACATATTGACGGAAGAGTATTTGTTGACAATAAATGTCAGAATTATCTTGTGGGAAAGAATTATAATTTGTTATATCGAACTGACCTAGCTTTCATACAGAGAAAGACTTCGGTATTCTCACGAAGTATGGATATAGGAACTTTTTTAGCAAGTGTTGTTGATCTGAACCCTTCATGCTATACGGCAGTCGAAAGTGGTTTTCATCGAGGTTATTATTCCGTAACTCGACGAGGTTTCCCATATCTTTCAATTATTCTGAGAAATATACTCGCACCGGGATTTGCTTTTGATCATGCAAATATGTTAAGAAACATGCGAATTGATTCGCTGGATAAATGTTCTCTAGACAATTAGATTGGTGGCAACTCCGTCTTCTTTCCGAAGCCGCCGGATCCGAACTTGCAATAGAAGCATTGGTCTGACTGCATATATGGAATCCTCTGTATTATGACTGCACCGATCTTTAACGCTATTCGAGTCATTAAACGATATTTAAAGGGCATAGATGGGATAACTTCTTCAAAATAGACGCTATAATGATCTGGACAAAACTTTAATGTGATTTGGGCCTTGTGTTTTAGTTCCTGTCGCCTATTATCTCTAGATTCAACACTAAGCGTTTTGGTGACATTTATTTGTTCCCTGATATACTCGTGTTTTGGACACGGGCAGTCCTTGCCGCCAGGATGTTTATAGGCCGGTACATTCTTCCAGTCAAACTCAGGAAAGTCCTTTTCGAAGTCATCCATACTTTGATCTAAGCAACTTCATCTCATATAAAGATGTATGTAGGGTTTGAGTCTGTAATACAGAAGGTTTGATCCATCCATCTTACACTTCAATAAGAAAAGATATATTTTTGGCTTTCTAACAGACTCTATAGGCGTGACAGTACGAGATCAAACACAGGCCAGCAACGGAAATAGCAGTATGACGACTGCTACCACTACAAGCAGCGCAATACGAAATAAGACAGAATATAGTACAAGTCGGAATTCCCTGGATTCTAATTTGAAAACATTATTAGAATTCAAGAAGAGTTTGCTGGAAGAGCAAAGGAAGAGCGAACAAGAAATTCAGGAAATTAATGCCAGGATAGAAGAGACAAAAAAGAGCATAGACGGGAGCAGGGACCAACTTGATAGCTTGCGTGCCCAGTTGAAGCGAGTTAACGAACAAAAAGACACAGAGTATGTAAAGTTCAGGGAACTAAAAAACAGTCTTATGGAAACACGAAATGAAATGAAAAATTTGGATACAAAATCCACTGTGGGTGCAAACATAAAATCAAGAAAGGATCATTTTGATATGGTCCATCTGGGCAGAGCACTTGAGCAAATTGAACGCGATATTCAGACCAAGAAACTGTCCAAGGATGAAGAACGCAGATTGGTTGCCAGGTCAAAAGAAGTCGCAACCAAATTACACAATTTGAAAGTTATCAATAAGAAAGAGGATAAGTATAGGAATGTGCTTTCTCAGTATGAATCGCTCAAGTCAATAATGAACAGAATTTTTGACCAGAAATCTGAATTCGGAAACAAGATCGGTAGCATAAAGACAGAGTTGGATAAATTAATGAATTTGCGCGAGAGCCTCTATGAAGAACGTAGGAAAACAATTCATGCAATAAGAGAGGCCGCTGCAAAACTAGAAATGGTGGAAACCCAGTTAAATGCCATCGAGTTTAGAAGGTCTCGTACACAAGCATCGAGTCACAGACAGAGGAAACAACGGGAATATGAAGGAAGGCGTGAAAACAGATACGAAGCTACACAGGAACGCGCCAAACGGAGCAGGGAGAATCAAGAAAAATGGAACACACTGAAGGAAGAAGCCTTGAGAAAAATGTCAAGTGGTGAGAAATTAACTTTCGACGAAATGAAGCTTATATATGGTGATAATGGTTCTTGATAGAGCA
>JAREAJ010000074.1 GCA_029240395.1 Nitrososphaeraceae archaeon | reverse complement strand
TTGGCTATATCCATTTGCTTCTTGGTTGGAATCTGATAATCGAGGAAGAGCAGTAGTCCATGCCACCTTTCAGCTTACAGGCGATTGTCCAGGGTTCTACGCGAGCCCTTCTTTGGACGACATGATGCCTATTTTGAAGGAGTATTCTATGAAGATTTATGATTATAATATGGCTACTAGTAGAACTACACGTGAGGGTTATGGAGTCATTAACATGGTTGACGTGAAGAAAGATTACTCCGGCAATATCCGAGAAAAATAAGAAGCCGAACAATGGAAAGGCTAGTGATCATTAGAACATACATCCCCCTTCTCAGAAGCGCAATTGCTATTTTTCAGTACTGACGCACTTTAATAAGCATGGTCATCAGACCTGCTCTGATCCCAAGAACTCCTACAATATTGCTTTGACAGTATGAAGATATGAGTCTTCAACATCTATCCAAGGTACATGGAAGGCGGACATGTGTTATCTCGGGGTTTAGTACAGATATCAACAATACTATGACATTATTATAACGAGTAAACACTTTGGCTCTCATTCAGTTACTAACCTGCTGTCTGAGTAAGTAACCTCCTACAGCGATATTAGCATATTGGGAACATTTATCGCGACAAATTAGCAACCCCTAAGGAATGTCAATTAGGAACAATTTGTACTAAATTCAAATTGTCGGTTGACATTTGAGGGAAACTCCTAATGGCGCCGATTTCTTATCAGACAATTTGTACATTTTTTGTACCTACAAACCAATGATCCTCATAGATGCCTCAGACCCTAAATGTTGCACTGAAATCAGTTGTTTAGCAAAAACTACAAACAGACCTGTCATTATATAGGATCGGATTTTTACGGAAAGGATATATCCGCGTTGCGATTTGTGCTAGTGACGGAAAATTGGAATTGCTCTAAAAAGTAAAAAAGTGGAAGAGTCCAGTAACCAGCCTAAGGTAGACTTCTATTGCTTTGCCTTATCAAAACGTGATGCCGCATCGTCCCAATTTACAACATTCCACCATGCAGAAATATAGTCAGGTCTTTTGTTCTGATATTTCAAGTAATATGCATGTTCCCATACGTCACATCCTAAGACTGGGACCAACCCCTCTGTTCTTGGACTTGTTTGATTTGGCATTGATTTGTATTCAACTTTCTTCGAGGATGGATTGTAGACTAGCCAACCCCAACCACTTCCTTGAATCAAGGCAGTAGTCGATGAGAATTTCTCCTTAAACTCTGAAAAACTTCCAAAGGATGTATTTATTGCATCAGCAATTGAGCCGCCTGGTTCTCCTCCGCCGTTTGGTTTCATGTTGTTCCAAAATATTCTATGGTTATCAAATCCACCTCCATTAAAGTTAATTGCGCCCTTTTGGTCCGCTGGCACTTGGCCGATATTTGATAATATTTCTAGGACATCTTTTTCTTGTATCTCTGGAGGACATTTTTCGAGCGCTGCATTTAACTTGTCCGTATAAGTCTGATGATGCTTTGTGTGGTGTATCTCCATCGTTCTTGCATCGATATGAGGCTCTAATGCATCATAGCTGTAAGGAACTGGAGGTAATTCATATTTTTTCATGAAATATTAAGTGACAACCATAAACTATTAACCTTTTTGTTGTCCGCATCAACACATTTCTGAGAGATTGCGTCTACTTTTTACGAACAAGGACTGGCATTGGCTGAAAAAATGGTTTCCTGAGGAACAGCTAGAATATTACATATAGTCCTCTGGTCGTTATCCTCGTATAGGAGCAATTCACAACTAGTCGATTTGTCTTAAGTTCGTGATGCCTGGATGATCCCAGGGGAACCAGAAAGGTATTTATTGATAAGCTCTTTTCGTCTTATTTGCTACGGTAAATGGTGATTAACGAAGAATTACTCCAAGCTCGAAAAAAGGTCGCGCATAGACGACCTAAATTCGTAAGACAGGAAAGCTGGAGATATGACAGGCTTGCTGAGTCGTGGAGGAGACCTAAAGGCAAGGATAATAAAATGAGAAGGCAACTTTCTGGCGCCCCCAGGCTTGTGAAAATCGGATATAGAGGCCCAAAAAAGGCTAGAGGCCTTCATCCTTCCGGGTATACAGACAATCTCGTTTTCAATGTAAAAGATCTTGGACGATTAGACCCAGCTGGGGACGCTGCGAGGATAGGTCATGCTGTTGGGCAAAGAAAAAGGCTTCTAATCCTTGCAGAAGCTCGTAATAAGGGGATTAAGGTCTTAAATCCAGGCAAGGAGCAAAAGGCTGAAGAAGCATCTGAAATTAAAGGTGAACCCTCTATAATGAAAAAAGGAGAGACCACAGAAGTATCAAACGAGTTGCGAGCGGAAGATGCGGGAGATGAGGATGAGATGGAAGAAGGCGAACTTGATTTAGAAGTAGAAGAGAATGATAACGAAAAACTAAAGGATAACGAAAATATCCAAGAAGAAAAGAGAGCCCAGGCAGAGGACAAGCCACAGCACGAGGGTACAGAAGAAAGAAAAAACAGATCAGCAGCCGGAAATCAAAATGGGCATAAGCCGGAGAGGAATGATACATAATGCCCGTGAATATCAAAAAGAAGCGCGAACTAGTTGCCAGATTATTGGGTGTCGGGGCTAACAGGGTCCGGTTTGAACCAGACAAACTCGATGACATTGCAGATTCTATTACTCGAGAAGACCTACGTTCGCTTGTGAAAAAAGGGACTATTTGGACGGTTAAGGTAAAAGGTACGTCCAGAGGGCGTGCGAAGGCAACACGATCGGTAAGGAAGAAAAGCGGACTAGGTTCCGGGTCAAAGAAGGGAAAAAAGACAGCAAGAATGGGCAAGAAATCGGCCTATGTCACAAAAGTAAGATCGCTAAGATATCATCTCAAGGTACTTAAGGATAGAAACGATATTAATCGACCGACATACTGGTCTGTATATAAGAAAATAAATGGCGGACAAGTCAGATCAGTCTCTCACCTCAGAGACATTGTAAAGCAAGCCAAGGCCCGCTAACAACATAGGAATAACAGACAACTCTGGTATAGAATTTAGTATAGGGACAAGTAATAGTTAATTCCAAGTCAGTTATCTAGCCATTTTCAATTTCGTTCTACGGGGATCAGCGGGTCGTGAAATTGGACTTCAATATCGAAGATTATATTGACGATATACCCATGACCAACATATCATAATATACGACCTGTTTTGTACTAATATCTCTGCAGCGGCGACTCAAGACAAGGGCCAAGTGATTCTATGTTTTTGGAATTCTTCCAAATCCGTACTATCGCTGCTGCAGAATTTCAACCCTTCTTCTTCAAGCAATTTTCGTTTTTTTCTGCTACCATAAGCATATCCTCCTATCTTTCCGTTAGAGCGAACGACTCTGTGACAAGGAACCACCACGGGAGTCGGATTATTATGCAGGATTTGCCCTATCAGCCGGGAGGAATTGGGCTGGCCTATGGCTTTGGCAATATCACCGTAGGTTGTGACCTTGCCAGCAGGAATCTTCAATAGTATATCATAAACCTTATCTTTGATAGACTGCGAACTCCGTATGAGGTCACTTGACGAGGTAAATGAGGGGGTTCCAAGATGGTTTGACAAATTCAAAATCTCTCTCATTGGCTGATTCTAATATCGCAGTAGCCTATATTATTTGTTGTTTATAGGCAAAGAGAAACCTATGTAGTAAGCCCGTTCTAACAAGAAATTAGTTAATTCAGATTCGTACACAATAGCCACAACATTTACCCAGGAATTTGCCTTATCCAAATAATCATGCCAAGGAAGAGTGGATCTGTCTAAATGATAAAAAATCAATTTAGAAGAAGATTCGGAAATATCGCAATAATTGTTTAAGTATATCAACATTTGAACAAAGTTATCATGAACAGCAATAGATCACTGTTTACCATGATTGTAGCGGCAACAATGTTTTCTAGCGGTGTGTTTTC
>JAREAJ010000073.1 GCA_029240395.1 Nitrososphaeraceae archaeon | reverse complement strand
ACGACCCTGGCGTTTACGAACAAGGATTGTTCGTCTTTCATAGCGTCAACATCCAAGGAATATCTTTCGGTAGGGATGGTTGACACCAAAAGCATTCCGATTATTATGGCTGAAACGGCTGCTAGCCCGGCGGCCATCATAACCACTAACCGCATGGAGCTGAAATAATTATTCGATATTATATTCCTATTCGAAAATTGCTAGTTGGAGTCCCACAGGGACCTGCTTGCGGTGAATTACAGTAAGAATGACATAGCAGGCCAGTCTTTAATTAAGGAGCTTAGTCTGGGAACCCAAGGAAGGGCACAATTCGGTCGCTCTAGACCTGGTCCATCCCTCATCTATCACTTAAGCCCCTTTCATTTCTTGTCTTGTTTTGAAGACGGGTCTGATCCCCAGAGGAGAGTAATCCCCTGTTGAACAAGTAAAACATAGTTCCTCTTCTGGTAGGCCGATCGCTTTAGCCAGATTGGATGCATCGTTAAAACCCACAAAATCCGCCCCAATACTTTCTGAGATCTTATTTGCAATTCCGACCTCGGATTGTTCGTTCTTGGCTGTTCTGTAAGCCAAGAGTTCTTCTTGAGATGGAAAGTCTATTCCAGCATAACATGGAAACCTAATTGGAGGATATGTAATTAGCATGCTGATCTTGCGGGCACCCGACCTACGAAGGGTTTCAATAATGGACGCGGAACTCGTACCTCTGACTATACTGTCATCAATAATAACAACATTTTTACCTTCCATGATAGTTCGAATGGGAGTTATGCTGCTGTTTATAGCAAGCCTACTTGCCTGATAGGGTTCTATGAAGCTCCTCATGGAACCACGTTTGCTATATCTGTCTTTGAGGAGGCCCTCTTCAAAAGGGATGCCTAGACTTTGAGCATAGCCAAGAGCTGCAGGTCTGGCAGAATCTGGTACAGGTATAACAACATCAGCGTCAGGTATAGGAAACTTTTCTGCTAATAGCTGGCCGACTTTCCATCTAGCTTGGTATACGCCAACGCTTTCCATTATACTACCGGGATGAGCAAAATAAGTATATTCAAAGGCACAGTGAGAATGTGGTTTTTCGTTGCAAAACTGCGTCGACTCTAGACCTTTGTCGCTGAACTTCAGCAATTCTCCGGGATTCACGTCTCTGACCAGTTCTGCTCCTACTACCGTAAAGGCGCAAGATTCTGAAGCCACCAGAAAGGCATTGTATTCTTTCTTGTAGCCCAGAACCAAGGGACGAAAGCCTCTGGAGTCACGGGCGGCGTAAACATCGCCGTCATCTGTCAAAAATGTGAAGCAAAAGGATCCAACCATTTCATTACGTAGAACACCAAGTGCTCGACTTAGGTCATCACCGCCATTTGTGAGATTCACTAGTCGTTGAGCTGCAATCAAGGTATCACTCATAGTTTGCGGGGTGAAGCTGCATCCTCCAACCATTCCGGCTAATTCTTCTACGTTTGCAATAGTCCCATTATGTGCAACACATAGATCCCTAACCTTTAACGGCTGAGCATTTTGTATTGTACTCTTGCCAAAGGTAGAATATCTAACGTGTCCTATTACTGCTCTGGAAGCATACTTTTTTGTTAACCTGTTAAAATGAGGTGCACTTCCAGATACCAATCCTAGTCGACAAAATGGCGTTTTGTCAGGAACAGCTATTCCCCAAGACTCTTGTCCTCGATGTTGGAGAGCACGGAGGCAATCTATGGCTAACGGCACAACGTTTTTTCCGTTAAGGGAAAAGATACCTACTACTCCACAATTTTCATGTACCATTTTGGCTTCCTTCTTTGTATCCGCTAACATGGGCAAGCATTGCGGAGTAAGTATGATAGTAAAGTATAAGAGTCAAAACCGGGGGCTCACTAATTGCATTTTAGACTTTACAGAATAAAAGCCTATCACCAACATTATACTAGAACGGAGCCTAGGACATGATTTTGCTCAGAGAACTGTACTTGTCTTCCAGTTCTTCAATGGAACTAGAGACGATCGGAGAGCCTGACTTGAGTAAAACTATTTTATTGTCTCCTCGCGCTGAGGAATTACCTACTTTAGCATACACCAATCCCGGCACTTCCCTTAATGATTTTTCGACATTCTCGGGGTCCCTAGTTGCAAATATAAATCTGGACTGAGACTCTGAGAAGAGGAGATTATCCAATCGGCTGCAACTATTGGGAAGCAAGTCTAAATCCACTTCTAGTCCGGTTCTTCCTGCCATGGCTGTTTCACAAAGTGCGATAGCAAATCCTCCCTTGGAGCAATCGTGTGCGCATGTAACCAGATTATTTTTTATCAAAGAAAGCATTACCCGCTTATTCAATTTATCAATCATGAGGTCGACATCTGGAACCGTTCCTGCGGATATCTTGTGATAATACTCATAATATTCTGAGCCGCCCATTTCATCTTTGCTCTTGCCCAAAATGAAGATGGAATTTGCCGGCTCTAATGCTGGGCGGGTTATCCAATCAGCTCTGTCTACGATACCTATACATCCTATAAGAGGCGTCGGCTTGATTGGGCCCCCTGCTGTTTCATTATATAAGCTAACCTTTCCGCCCACAACTGGAATCTCCATGAATTTACAAAAGTCCACAATAGCTCTGACAGACTCTTCTAACGGCCAGAAAGTTTCGGGATTTTCTGGATTGCCAAATTGCAGATGATCTATTATCCCGATCGGTTCCGCACCTGTACATATCATATTGCGAGTGCACTCTGACAGGCAACCTAACGTTCCACGGTAAGGGTTCAAGTAACAATGCTTTGAATTTCCGTCCAACTTAACTGACACGAACTTGTTGTTGGGAAGTCTGAGGACCGAGGCATCAGACCAACCAGGCTTTATCACCGTTCTTGTTCCAACCTCATAATCGTATTGCTCGTATACCCACGATTTGCTCGCGATCGATGGACAGGAGATCATCGCTAACAATACCTTCTTCAGGTCACGTGGAATAGCAGGCGCAATTGTTCCCTTCATCAGCTCATTGATATACTGAGGCCTCGCAGAGCGCCGGAGCGCTAATGGTGCATGAGACACTAACGCTGATGGCATTTTTCCGACGACTTCCCCCCTAAACCTCAATACTAGATCTCGGTGATCCTTTACTCTGCCTATGATACTGAATTTGAGGCCATACTTTTTTAGGATATTCTTCATTGACTTCAATCCTTTCAGGTTAGTAACTAGCAGCATACGCTCCTGCGACTCAGATACCATAAGTTCTGCTGGCCCAAGAGAGTCCTCCCGAGAGTGAACTTTACTCAAATCAACATCAAAACCTTTTTCCAAAGTATCTGAAAGTTCCGAAAGGCAACATGAGAGTCCTCCTCCACCAAGGTCTTTTAGCGCCTTAATGTGACACTTTTCAACAGCCTCCATTATAGCTTCGATTAGAAGCTTTTCTTCGAAGGGATCTGGAACCTGAACAGCAGATCTATTTTCCTCGTACATATCCTTAGAGGCAAAGGCTGCTCCCCCTATGCCGTCGCGACCTGTTGCCCCTCCTACGAGAACAATATAGTCACCAGAGTTAGCACGATTATTAACTATCTGGTCGGATCTACCCAATCCTATGGAAGCTACGTCTACCAAGCAATAATTGTTAAATGATGAATCAAATTCTACTTCCCCTGCAACCGTAGGAACCCCGATACAGTTTCCGTAGTCAGCAATACCTCTAACTACATTCCCAAATAGCCACTTTGACTTAGAATGCCCTCTTGCATTCTCGTCAATATCTCCGAACCTAAGAGAGTTTAGTAAAGCAATCGGTCTTGTACC
Source organism: Nitrososphaeraceae archaeon (assembly GCA_029240395.1). Classification (GTDB taxonomy): domain Archaea; phylum Thermoproteota; class Nitrososphaeria; order Nitrososphaerales; family Nitrososphaeraceae; genus TH5893. The sequence continues at coordinate 160 of JAREAJ010000073.1, read as the reverse complement.
CATTGATAAAATATCTCGTATCACTCCACCTACCCCTGTAGCCGCCCCACCATAGGGTTCAATGGCTGAAGGATGATTATGGCTTTCGATATGAACACTCAGAACAAACCCATTGCCTACATCAAGTCCAGCAGCATCAGAAGATGGTCCAAGCAAAAGA
>JAREAJ010000072.1 GCA_029240395.1 Nitrososphaeraceae archaeon | reverse complement strand
ATAGATGCAATCTGCTTATCGTCAAACCCTCCATTCTTATCTCTCAATCTTTCTCTAAACCTGTCAACTACTTCATACATTGTTTGATAAGCAGTATCTAATCTATCAATACCAATTAGGCTGTTTAATAGTTCCTTGAATTCTTTTGGCTTTGAGTCGATAATGCTACTCAACTCACCTTGTTGAACTACTGCTGCTACCCTCAGTTTTTTGTAATCAATACCAAGCGTCTTGGCAATTTCTCCACTCATGGAATCCCCGAATTGCTTTCTTTCTCCAGAAACCACGTTTTTTTCAACAATGTTTCCCGAATCTAAAACTTGGTCAAACTTCGCAAGCTGCGATTGTCCGTTGCTTCCTAGTCGTCTATATGCAATATATTCCTTCGAACCGACAGAAAACCTCAAATTCAGCCATGAAACTTCCGATCCTCTGCGAACAAGGTTCTTGTTTGTCTTTCTGGTATGTTGCCCGTATAAAGCAAACGTAATCGCATCTATAATACTCGATTTCCCAGAGCCATTATGTCCCACAAATATTGTGACTCCTCGATTAAAGGCAAGAAGCGTTCTACTATGAGAAATAAAGTTCACCAGTTCAATAGCCTTTATCATCTAGGAAGACAATTCCTCATTGTGTTCATCTTTTTTTGGACTCCAGTAATAATTGGGAAAGGTAGACATCTTTTTTCTCAGACTGTTGTTATACAACCTCCATACAATGTCCAGGGCTTGGCGTGAATCTCCAGTGGAAGCAGCCGGTAATATCTCTTCAATAGCTAAAGCAGCCAACTCATCAGATTCTAATACTTCCCTTGTTAACCTGTATAATTCTCCTTCTATATCTACGGGAGTTCCATCATAGATCTCTGGAGTCGAATCGTGACTTTCAGCATGACGCCATACATAATGTAAACAAGAATCATTTAATCTGATCAGACTCGTGGCTACCATTTTTGAGTTTATTTTCTCTCCAATTATCTTTAACACAATGATTGGCTTTCTTTTCAGGCTATCAGCCTTCTTGATGAGTTTAAGCAGTTCAGACTGCATATTTTCGTAATCTATGACTTCAGCTAATACTTGTCTACGGTTTTCCAGTTTTATCCAGTTGACCCTGGGCTCTTGTGCCGACATGTCTGTCAAAAGAAAGCCCTTTCCAACATCTTTCAGGCCGTCACTTGGAGTCAGATCAAGTGAACCCGGATATGCAATAAGCCCGGTATTTCCCCCTCCAACAAGATTGCTGAATGCTTCTTCCAAGTGATCATGATAATGTCCCATTGCGTAATAATCAAAGCCCTTGGGAAGATCCCTAGCGCTTAGTTCTCCTGCGAACTTGTTGAATTCAATTAGTCCCTGGTGAAGCACAAGTATATTCTTTGAATTATAACTATCCTTTTGTTGCATAGCGATCTGTTGTGTTATTTCAAACTTTTGAAGCATATTTTCCATATTGCTTCTTCTTTCCTTATTGAATCCAAATAATGTTAATTCACCTTCACGTCTGGGCTGGTTATCTTCTAGCCTTTTCGCCAAACCGACATTTTCGAATAAATACGGTACTGGTGTGTCCCTTACCCGACTAATGTCATGCTCGCCAAGAATAAAATACACAGGTATAGAAGCTTCTCTTAATCTCTTCAATTCATTTGCTAGTTTAACGATTGAGGATCCGCTTGGTCTTGGAGTGTGAAAAATATCTCCAGCCAGCAGGACCAAATCTGCATGCTCTGATATGGATTTATCTACCGCTTCTTCGAATGCATAGTAAATATCCTGCTCTCGTTCTGCTAAGTTAAATTGCGCATACCCAAGATGAATATCGGAAATGTGGGAAATCAGCATACCGGCCTTTATTATTACAGGGAATTACAAAATAATATTATATCTGTTTTTTGTAGGTATGTGAGTCTCGCTCTGTCTGGTACTAGCAGCCCGCGTGATTGTATTAAGTGAATATCCTATCGAGAAGCCCTTTTTCGCTAGCTATTTTGATTTCATGTGCGATTCTTCTTCCCATGCTCATCGGTTTTTCAAATAACAAATCAGAATATGGAGAACCGTTAATGTATAGGTTAGTTCCTGCTACAATTCTAGCAGAAAATTCAAACGTTGTGAAGATTCCTTCCCTATCGTATACGCCTTCGAGACAGAAAGGTCCGGGTATTCCTGGAGGGACTAGTCCTTCAGACGCCTTCACAAAGCGTTCTCCCATCTTATAGACCTCTTCGAGTAGTGATTCTCGCAAGACAAGAGGAATATTACCGATAACGTTGTACGAAGGTTCGAGATTTACAGAAAGTTGCTGTCTTGCAGGAATTCTGCCTAAACTATCAATATTAGACTCATAACGTATATCTGCACCCAAAAACTCAACTTGATTGCTTATCGGAGAATAAAAAAACTGCAAATACGTAGGAACGCCGACAATATACTCTTGGATAAATAAGTCTTCTTCACCTGTAATACGTCCCTGGTTCACTAGTGCTTGAGCATTTTCTTCAAAGCTTTCTTTATTCCAGGCCAAAAAATATCCTCGTCCTCCTGCCGCTCCGTGTAATTTGACGATGCATAGATTTCTAATTTCATCTTTGCTTTGAATTGATTTTGGTGTAATTAGCTGTGAGGCGTTCATCAATTTCTGCTTAAGATTTCGATCAGATTCCCACTGAAGAATCTTTCTGTTTCCAAAAATTGGTATAGAAATTTTGTCAATTTCTGAATAAGTAAAATATGCAACCATAGTCCCGTGAGGTATAATAACCGATTTAGCATCGTGAAGATGCTGCAGACTTTTCTTTTCAAATGCTTGGTTATGCTGCTTAATGGTTAAGATTTCGTCAATAAATTTAAAGCGCTTGTAGAGACCGAGTCTTTTTTCCTCGCAAATTAACAGTGTTTCAAAACCCTCGTCCTTTGCACCTTTGAGAATTTGAAGCGCGCTATGTGACCCTAGCGTTGCTATCGTTCTAGGCGACTCTAGAATGATCCTATCAACCAATACAATGACATGGATAAACTCAAGGGTGATTAAAATACTTCGTATCTAATACGATTAAATGAATAGGAGGGAGAAAGAAATGAATATTAATCGTTTAACATCAAGAAAATAATTTCTAAGCAAAAAGCTAGGCTCACTAGCTAACCTAGACATTTGTAATCATAAAACTTACAATTTCCCTATTTCTTACTATCTGAACAAACTATAATCAGATCTACTGCCTTCCGCCGCCGAAAGTTACGAACTCAGCTATTAATTTGATTATGAAGCCCACTCCACCTACTGCACCAATACTAAGTAGTACGAGACGCAAATGTGTAGTATAGTCTTCTTTGCTAGTTTTCTTAGCTAGCTTTAGGGTCTGGAGTATCTCAATTGTTTTGCGTTGACAGTAGTGAACTACTGTCAGAACAGGCAGACTCATCAAATGGTAAACTAAAATCATCTCTAGTCTTATTTGAATCTACCGACACTAAATTCACGTTGAGCGGCATTATTAAATTGAGTTAAAGTTGCTATCTCATTAGCGATGTCTGGACTGCATAGACCGGCTCTTTTTCAGTTCTTTGCATTTCTACAAACGTCTCCGTATTTTGGACACCCTCAATTTTTCCTATCCGTTCAATAACAACGTTATGCAGTTCCTCCAATGTGCGTGCGTTCAAATTAACTATAATGTCAAATCTTCCAGTAACCTCTGATAAAGTCCTGACCTCCGGGATCTTTACTAGTTCAGAATGTATAGGTTCTTTTAGCTTAGGATCTCGGTTAATGCCGACCGTAGCTTTGACGCTGATTCCAAGTAATTCCTCGTTAACGATGACGGTAAATTTTTCTATTAAATTGCGCTTAACGAGACGTTTTATTCTGCTATATAGAACAGATGCATTTATGTTCAGCTTCTTACTAAGCTGAGGAACTGAAATACTTGCATCTTTGCTAAGTTCAGATAATATCCTCATATCCAACTCGTCGAATCTTTGCAAATTTT
>JAREAJ010000019.1 GCA_029240395.1 Nitrososphaeraceae archaeon | reverse complement strand
TGCCATGGGAGATCTTGATAGCTGCAACCCATTTAAAGTAGTATACTTCCGGTTAAGTTTGCCTTAAAAATGCGCTTAGCGGCAAGTATTGCCACCCTAGACACATGGCAATAATAAACAATGCTCAAACCATATATTGGGGTTTAATTTCATCTACGGTATGCCAACACATGGCTCACTAACAAAGGCGGGAAAAGTTCGAGGGCAAACACCAAAGATCGTTGCTCGAGAGCGGATCAGTCCGATTTCTCGGATTCGCAACAGAACTAACTTCATCAAGCGATTCGAAAAAAGACGATCTCCTGGTCAAAGAAAGCCCGAGCGCTCCGGACGAAGATAATGAGACATTTTTAGAAGTTTTGCTCGTAAAGCAACCTAGTGAAGCTAGGGTATATCTCTTAAAACCGTCTTTATTGAAACTGAGCGAATCTTTGCGGCTCGCGGTACGTGTTTTATAAATGCAGAAAAAAATAGGAATAATAGGTTGTGGAACGATAGGTCATGAGTTATCCTTTGCTATTGATAATTCAAGCGTCGAGAACGCTGCTCTAGTTTTTTTATTTGATACAATAACTACTGCTTCGTTAAGTCTGAAAGATAGCCTTATAAACAATAATCCTGCCACTTTTTCGAATTTTTCGGATCTGATTTCCTCTAAGCAGTTTAGAATGGCAGATATCGTGGTTGAAGCAGCCTCACAGGAAGCAGTTCGGGCCTATGCAAAGAAAATTGTTTTGTCGGACAAAAGCCTTATGATCATGAGCACAGGCGCGTTATCTGATTCTCACTTGGTTCATGCGCTATACAACGCAGCAACAAAGCATGATGGTCATATCTATGTGCCAACGGGTGCCATTGCAGGTATCGATGCTATATGCAGTGTAAGACATCTCCTTGATTTCGTGATGCTCACTACCACAAAAAACCCAAAGTCTCTTGCAGGGGCCCCATATTTTAATCTAAGAAAGACAAAACCGGAAAGTATTAAGAAGAAAACGTTACTATACGATGGAAACGCAATAGATGCAGCCACGATGTTTCCTTCGAACATCAATGTTGCTATGGTACTTAGCTTGGCAGGGCGAGGGGCTAGGAATACTAGGGTAAGAGTAATTGCAGATCCTCGTGCAACACGGAACGAACATAAAATTACCGCGATAGGTAAGTTTGGAGAAATCTCGATAATGGTTCGGAATGTTCCGAGTCCCTCCAACCCCCGGACAAGCTTTCTCGCTTCATTGTCAGCAATTGAATGTCTCAGAAGAATGTGTGGTAACAAGATTAGAATAGGAACCTGATTATGGAATTATTAAGATTCTTAAGCAGATATTGCTTTGACAGTTTATATAGGGTTTTGTTTGTCCTTGGATCAAGGTATTAAGAATGAGTGATGGAGGATTCAGAAGGAACGATAGCTTCGGTCCAAAACCTGTAGAGACAGGAAAAGAATATGACGTACAAATAACTGAAATAAGCAGGAAGGGCGAAGGTATAGCAAGAATTCAAGGCTTTGTTATTTTTGTCAAGGACGGAAAGGTTGGCCAGAATGCAAAAATCAGAATAACCCAGGTAGGCAACAGATTCGCCACTGCCGAAATTATCGACGGTCAACCGAAGGAAAGTATTACGGGCGAAGCATCTGATCAGTCTTCGTAACAAATTTTAGAGCAAGGCATGGTCGTTGAAGTAGTCGCTAACTACATTTTTGTTTTATTCGTTACCCGCCACGTTGATGCGGTTCCCAAAATTGCCTTGACATTGACGGGATGAAAATTAAATCGTCACAGTAGAAGAAACTGTACAGAACAGCAAAACCCGGTCCGAGTAACGCTGCAAGTTGGAGTCCGTCAGAATTAATGGTTATACTTAGTTCACTTATTATAATATACGTCATTTTTTTACTTCGTCTATATAAAATATTGCATCACCATTGTTTCCTACATGGCCAGAAATTATCTGTGCCGCAGAACGATGGAGCCTTTGTGCGTCTGACCCGGATCCCGCTATTGTCCCCGGAAGTATAAGAAATAGCCTGATATTCGAACCTAATACCTCGAAGAGCTCTTGGTTGACTGTTGCCGCAAACGGTCTTAAGGCACCCCGAAAAACTTCTGACCTCGCTCTGACAAGACCAGAGATTTTCGCCCCCGCGGGACTCTCAGGACCTACTATGATAACCCTTCCGTTAGAATTCTTATATCGTGGAGGGTCTAGTACTGCGCCTGGACACATAGCATTTACCGATTCCTTGGTCACCAACGCTGGGATATTAATAAACTGTTCAACGAGGGAATCCCATTCTTTTCTGCTGAGGGACAAGAGTGACCGTTCATAGTCGTAATTACCAGTCATATAGACTACAGAGTCAATGGATCCGTATTTCTTGGCCACCTGCTGGAATTTATATCCAATTTGTTCCTCATCATTCAGGTTAAACATTTCATAAGAAAAGCTCTCAAATTTGAATGGCAAGTTACAACTATGCAGGAAAATCGTCAAATTCCTTACTCCTTCAACCCTTAAAGCATTTGCTAAGTTTTTTAGACGATCCAAATCCTTAGCATTTGAGGGATTTCCCAAAAGAATAACAACTTTTTCCTCAATACGTAAAGACGAAGAGTTGTCATCGAGGGAAGTTCTTACTAATGGTCGGACTGGATAGAAAACCCGATCGCTGGGAACAATTCTTCCATTTATTAGTGCAGATATCTTTTCATCACACAGGTTCAACACAATGTCAGCGACGTCTTCCTGTGTAAGGAATTCGCTGTCCACAATCATGTTCTTGGTATTAGCTTGTATCTTTTCTGCTATTTCCTGTATTTTACTTAATAGTCCGGACAACACTTGAACAAGGTACGCGGGATCCAGTGAGCTGTCCCGACCTGAGCTTAGTTGCTGAGCGGTTTCATTTATTGCAGATAAAACTACAGCATTATCTTCTCCAAGTAATGGCAGTAATTTGGTACAGGCATATTCTGTTTGTGAAGGTGAAAGCCCCGAATACCCGCTGATCCTCAAGAATTCGGCTGCAGCCTTCGGATAGACAGTTTTGTATATTCTGTCAGAGTGAACTGGTCCCGGGTTGGTTGCAATAGACTTGATACCCTTGTCCGTCAGTTCCCAAGCTAAGGCCTCAGCGAGCCTATTTTTAGCCCCCTGAGCAGCTGTGTAAGGCGTTCTAAATCTATATGGTCTCTGCTCGTACCGATTTTCTTCGCTAAAAAATGTGGATATCGTAATTATCTTGGCATTTTGGCCCATCAAAGGTATACACTGTCGAGAAGTCCAAAAGGTGCCTGTAAGGTGAATAGCAACACAATCTTTAAACTCAGTGAAATTGGCATTAGTAAATGCTTTCACTGGTCCCGACACGCCTGCGTTATTAACCACAATATCAATACGACCGAATTCTTCTGCTATCTGTTTCAACATATTGTTGATTCCTGTCTCGTCTGCAACATCAATTCCGGAAAAAGATTTTACTCGAGCAGACAAGCCATTGTCTGCAATAATTCCGTTTAATATTGTTGTTGTTTGCTCAAGTGGCTCCTTCCTTCTGCCCATAATGATGATGCTTGCGCCATTTTCTGCGAATTTCTTAGCAATTGACTGGCCAATTCCTGTGCCACTGCCAGTAATTAAAACGACCTTGTTACTGAGACTAGAGTATGACCGAAGAGCCTGCTTTTCCATGGCATATGAGCATTTTGTATATTATTAAAGTTAACTTTCGACTAAGTCCAAAATACTCATGCATTATTTTATTCTATAGAAGTATAGTCATGTTATTCAATTTCATTCTTTAATCTGAACGCTGATTCTTTTTTCGTTCGCTAGCTTACATCTCGTAGATAATTTTTGTACAAACTTCTCCTACTCACCATAAGGTTTAAGAGGAGGATCTATTTGGTTTATCCAGGCTGCTTGCTATCTGAGTAGCACCAATCAAATATTTGCTATCAATACAATTTAGAGAAGCAGCACTACCGTATTGTACCGACAGGTTAATTAGAGTCTGAAGAGTGGTTAGTCTAATGACCCCTTCTGAAGCCAAATTCAAGATAAATGTTAGAGAAGGCATAGTAGAGATAGAAGGAAGCAGTACGTTTGTTGAAAGACATCTAGAAAAATTTGAGGAAATATGCAAATCAGCAATACAGGAAGCTATGGTGAAGAGAATCGGCAGGATGAGAAATGAAGATGGAAGAAATACTGACAGGATGCTTGAACGAGATGAATCTAGGACGACGGTCGGCTTGCATGCCGTAAAAACCAACAACAAACATCTAACCAGACAGCACATGGTTCTGCCTCCTATACCAGTGGATTTGAAAGCAGGAAGTGATAAGGTTGGTTTAAGGGAATTTTATAATAAAAAGAGACCTGCTAACCACTACGAAAAAACTGCAGTCTTCGTCTACTATCTAACTAAATTCAATAAACAGTCAGAAGTGAAGTTTGGCGAAATACTTTCTTGCTATGACGAAGTAGATGAAAAAAAACCTAGCATTATCGACATAGTGAAAAACTCCATAAGGTATAAAGGATGGCTTACTCACGGTTCGGACAAGTTGTCCACGGTGTTGACTATTTCAGGAGAAAACTTTGTTGGATTCGATCTACCGCAAAATAAGGAAAAAGTGCAAACCGTAATGCAGTCGCTTGATTGAGGCCCTCTTCTACTGATAATTCAATAAATCTACAGATCATGCACGCCACCAATCGAATCCAATGAACTCAACCTTTTTCTCGATTGGCTTAGGAATTGCTATTATAAACTGCTTCTTTACTGTTGTTGCAAGCCTGCCAGCGAGTACTATTGATGTCGCTGTTAGATCAAAGTGCGGTTTGCAGACTTGAACCAAGTAAGGAGCGTGATCAATTCCGGGGCCATGTTCATAAACAGCAAAATCGCAACCAAACTTAATACCAGGAGAGACTACGTAGCCTCTATCTCTTAAGTCATGGAAAACTAAATATTTTGTATCAAATCCTTCGTATTGTTTTCTACAGATTGATTTAATATCTAACACGGACAATGGCTTGCCGTCATTTGTATGTAATATGAGTTTTAATTTCAAGGAGAGATAATATCCCTCCATGAGATCTAGGATGAGCGGATGGCTAAACTGAGTTCCTTTGGGTTTTGCTATACCCATCGGTTTCCCAAAATAGCCATTCCCAAACAATAGGCGAGAGCTTTCTATATCCCACACTACTATTCTATTCCCAACTAAAACGCCGTCGATTGATTGTGCTACATTTTCAGGGGAAATGTTGTCATTGGACCTTAAACGTCTCGACACTTAACTGCCATTGCCTCTATGCATTTATATACTTGCCTTATTCAAACGCTCGATTTTCAACTACACGTTCACTCAATACCCCTTATTACGTAGAAATTCCTGCAATATGCTATTAACGAGATAGACAAGTGGCATGGACTTATAGTGTTGCAGTGAGGTGTTTGTCTAGAATGCTTTTCAGTTTACCGAGAACGAAACGCTCTCGAGGGGGCCCCTTGAAATAATCTCTTCAATATTGCGTACGTTACCGCACCTTGAGATAAAAACATGACTCGGAAACCGTGATTATCGAGTGCAAGGTATGCTTATGCTTCAGGGACATCGTGTCTAATGACAGCCACAACGATGTTGTTGTCGGAGGAAATTTTAATGGGGTAGCAGCCTTTATAGAAAACCACTCACAGCTCGATGCATATCATATTTCGTAAATTGTGTTCTTTATTTCTATAAGATCCCTCAATACTGAGCTAGCGGTTTCAACGCCTCCTGCACCTCGTCCGATAATTGTCTGTTGTCCAGAATGTTCCGATGAAAAAGTCACTGCATTTAACGTCCCGTTTACACATATAGGATCCATTTTTGAGACTTCTGTGGGCTTCACAGAAAGCTTCTTTTGCTCAGCTACTCCGATTAGCTTTATTGCATTGTGCCTCTTCCGGGCCTCCTCAATGTCCTTAAGAGTGACTCCGGCTATCCCGATTCTGTCCACGTCGCAAATCGTTTTCTTCATTCCCATGACCCAATTAGCGACGATCGAAACTTTTGCTGCCGCATCGTAGCCATCTGTATCCAGATGGGGAAGAGCTTCTGCAATTCCTCTATTCTGAGCGTCTTTCAGCGCGGTTTCGAATGCTAGACCTTCTTCCATTTTGGTTAAAATGTAGTTAGTTGTACCGTTGAGTATCCCTTTAAACGAGGTTATTTTGTCTCCTTTGAGACACTTTTTTGCAAATTCGAGGATAGGAGTTCCTCCTCCGACAGTACCGCTGAAGCGCAGCATGACATTATTATAGTCTGCGAGCTCCATTAGAGATGGGAACGCGAGTGCAAGAGGACCCTTGTTTACTGTTATGACGTGTTTTCCAGACCGCATCGCTGCTACTATGTTGGAAATCCCGGGCTCTCCGTTCTGCAAATTGGTTGGGGTTAGCTCTAGCATCACCTCGCAATCAATTTGCTCTGCGATGCTGCCTTCTCTAATTTTATATCCTTCCGGATCATACCCTCCCACAGTTCCTTTAGTCTTTTTGATGTCTAGTAATCTCCGAAGGTCAAGCCCCCCAGGAGAAATGGCAACTCCTTTTGTATCGACGCATGCAACTATACGGGGATTGACACCATACACACTGTATAATTCAGATGCGCGATCTAGTATAAGCTTGGCAAAACTCTGACCTACAATACCAAACCCAATAATTGTTAATCGCAATTTGAACTGTGATTTTTGATTACTCAGACATATTTATTATGCTCTCTTATCTCTGCGTCGTATCGCAGAGTCACATCCAGTCGGTCCCTGTGTTCTATGTATTGGCTGCGTTGTATGTATAAGCTCGTGAAAGCGACTATTTTGCGTCTGAAGAAAAACCTGCATTGTGCTGGTCGGGGACGTTCTTATATTGAACAGTCAACCGATTAGATATCAAGGTACTCGTTCAGATTCAGGGCATTGTTTGGGTACTTATCCCACAATGACCTCCCTGCCTCAAGAGACTTTTTGTTCCTCATGTCCTCTTCCTTCTATATTGCATATCATCCGAGAAACCTGAAATATATCCTTAGGAAATGACAGCAGGTTCAACGCTAGTCAACGTACGCTCTCTCTGCATGTTGTGTTATGTCTAGACCAATCTCCTCTTCTTCACTTTTAACCTTTAGACCTATTGTAATGTCAATTACTCTCATTATCAATATAGTCCCAACAAAAGCCAATACAGCAGCTATGGCCACCCCTAAAGCCTGGACTGCCAACTGATTAGAATTGCCATATAGCAAACCATTTGGACCAGCAGGATTAATGATTGTTGTAGCAACCAATCCTATTGCGATCGAACCCACTATTCCTGTAATGCCATGAACAGAGCTTACATCCAAGGCGTCGTCTATCTTAAGACGTTCTTTGATAAGCAAAATCCCGTAGTATGATGCAAAGCCGAGTACAATGCCTAGTAAAAATGAGGTTTGAGCAGTAATAAAGCCCGCAGCCGGGGTCACCCCGGCCAGACCAGAGATGGCACCATTAATGACCGCGGTAGTGGAGGGTTTCCCTGCTCTTTTCCACGAAAGAAACAACCATACTATTGCAGACGTTGCCGAACCAATGTGGGTTACGAGTAAGGTGTTAGCGGCTAAGCCTCCTGATGCCAATGCACTACCGGCATTAAATCCGAACCACCCTATCCATAGCAAGCTTGCTCCCAAGACTGCCAGCGGTATGTTGTGGGGAACCATGATGTCCGGACCGAAATTCCTTCTGCGACCCAAAACCAGAGCAGCAGCCACGGACGCGAGCCCTGCACTTGTATGAATAACGATACCCCCTGCAAAATCAAAGACACCTAGATCCGCTAGCCATCCCCGACCCCATACCCAGTGCGCCAGAGGATAATATACGAGAATGCTCCACGCTATTATGAATACAAAAAAGGAAGACCACTTCAACCTTTCAGCAAATGCTCCCGTAATGAGAAGCGGTGTAATCACTGCAAACATCATCTGAAAGGATGCGAAAGTTATACCTGGAATAGTTGGTGCATAATCCAATGAATCATTCACTGGAACATCTCTGAAGAAAAGCCAATCAAACCCGCCAATTATCCCCGACTGTGAGGGGGAGAAGACTAGTGTAAAACCGAGAATGAACCATAAAGCCGACAAGATTGCAAGACCAGAGAATGTTTGAACTAGGACGGACAGCGAATTCTTACTTCGAATGAGACCAGCTTCAAAGAATCCCAAAGCTGGCGTCATTAACATTACCAGGCCTGTTGAAATGAGCATCCAAGTGGTGTCACCAGTATCAATGGCCAATGTGATACGACGACAAAATAAACTCCAAGGAATATATAAAACCAGCAGCGACCCCCTCCACCACGAGTTTCAAATGTGGAATCTATTTTGAATTCTATCCATTGATAAATAGAAGTCGAAACATCGCACTTTTAATATGCTATCTCCCTCCCTTACTATACTGGAAGTCTATGTTCGATATCATTTTTACCATTATTTTGGTAGCAGTAGGGATAGCAGGAGGAACGGTTGGCTCGATCCTGGGTGTGGGAGGTGGAATAATCTTTACTCCAACGCTGGCCCTGCTCGGATTTCAGCCGACATCAGTTTCAAGCACCAGTCTCATTGCTGTTGCGTTTACTAGTATTTCATCCACGGTCTCCTACGCGCGGCTAAGAAGAATAAAGTATGATACTGCTTCCAAGCTGGCTATCCTATCGGCGCCGGGCGCAGTACTAGGCGCCTACCTTTCTGCTGTAATTTCAACCGAACTATTCAAGCTAATCTTTTCCGTTATCTTGATATCAGCCGTGATATACATGTTATTCAACAGTCATTTTAAGGAAAGGAAAGTTGAAAAAGGAGAGAGCCAGTATCATCAACCGGTAGCATATTTTTGTGCCTTTGCTGCGGGCGTGGTATCTAGTCTTTTTGGAGTAGGCGGTGGAATAATCTTTGTTCCCTTACTGTTAATAATGCTGGGTATGAGAATGTATGAAGCGGCACCCACATCCCAGTTTGTCATTATGATAAGCGCATTGATCGGGCTAGCGACTCATGTCATGCTGGGACATCCCGCTTATTTACATGCTCTCTCGCTGGGAGCTGGAGCGTTCGCAGGAGGGCTAATCGGAGCTGAGCTTTCGGGCCGCCTAAGGGAACGACTGTTACAGATTTTTCTTTCCATCTATCTCCTGCTCGTATCTTGCGGGTTAATTTTCCAAGTCGCTGAGGATGCGTTATAGACCATTCTAGCCTAAAATTTGCTATTAGTAAAAGGAGAGCAAGAATTAAATCGAATTCTAAGCACACCTGCGAGGGGGAAACTATTCCGGCACATGCACTTTGTTTAGAATTGAGATTCAAGTCTCCTGGCTGTGTCAAAGCACTATTGGCTATACATGGAGCCAGTTAGATATCAGTGCTGGGGGCTGATTGTGCATGGCCTGATACATTATAGTAGAAATTTAATGTTTAGATCTTCGTGAAGCGGTACAAATCTATTGTTTAACCACTGCTTCTGTGGAAAAAGCCGAGAAGCTGGAAACAAGACCAAAAGAGCTGCCAATGTTACAATTATGTAGAAATGTAAGGCGGTTTCATATTTGGACAATGCTCTTTCAAACCTATTCGGACACGGAGAGCACACTATTGAACAGATCAACTACCTCATATCCGTGTTCCTTACCGATTTAATTGGCGGTGGAAGTTTCTCGAGTTTGTGTGATGGATATGCTAGATAGTGTCGCGACGCACCTTCTCCACTCAGTACAATATTACAATTAATGCATCGATATCTTATGGCCAACTTCCTTCAGATTCTATATCCGGAACATGGCTAAAAAGATATGCAAACAAATCGTGTCAAACTTGATTATCGCAATCTTATTATTTCTCTATTGTCAGGAACGCTTGACCTCAATTTGTATCGATAGTGGACAGCGCTAGCTACAGACTCTGATTTGGATTTCTCTCCGTGATTAACCAAAACTCGCTTGGGCTTTACACGTGATACGAAGCTCATTATTTGGTTGAAATCGCTATGTCCGCTAAAGCCGTCAATGCGGTTAGTTTCGCACTTGACAGGAACAACTTTGAGTTTTCCATTCTTGTCTAGCATGCTGACTTCGTTCATTGCTCCATCGAGGACCCGTCGGCCTAGGGTTCCATTAATTTGGTATGAGACGAACATAATCCTATTTCCTTTCTGGGGGGCTATCTCTTTAAAATACTCTACCGACGGACCGCCTTCTAACATCCCCGAAGTTGCCATTATTATTGACGGAGCCTCGTCGTTTAGAATGTCCGCCCGGTTTCCTGGACCGCTAACTACAGTAAAGTATTCTGACTTAAATGGATTAATTCCCTGAGATACAGACTTTCTTACGTCGTAACCGAGGTAATGTGCGTATGACATATGGACTGCACTCGCCTCCGAAATCATTCCTTCGATATAAATAGGAGACTCCATTAATCTTCCTTCACGCATTTCCTTGTCTAACACCAGCATAATCTCCTGTGCCCTACCTACCGCCGGGACTGGGATTAGGACTTTTCCTCCCCCTGTTAACGTCCTGTTGATATTGCTTGTAAACGTCTGATACACTATGGATTGTTCCGGCATAATGTCTGTGCTGTTTCCATATGTGCTTTCTGTTATCAATGTCTCGACCCTAGGATATATAGATAAGGCGCTGTCTAACAGCTGTGTTTTAGAATACTTGTAGTCTCCAGAGTAAAGAATATTATGTGCCCCAGAAATGTTCAGATGAACGGTTGCGCTTCCCATTATATGTCCGGCGTTGTTTAACGTAATGGTGATATCAGGAGAAATATCAGTGGGCTTGCCATAAGGAATGGTAATGCAATGCTTGATAACCTCACTTATATCACGAATTTCATATGGTATATATGCGCCATTGCTCTTTGCAATTTTGACGGAGTCAGTCTGAAGCAACGTCATTAAGGGTAAGGTGGGTTCTGTGCAGTAAATCGGACCGTTATAGCCGAACTTAAATAATGTCGGGAGAAATCCTTGATGATCAATATGAGCGTGACTGATGATCACAGCATCCAGTTCGTCAAGATTAAAGTTAAACCAATCCAAACGCGGGAACGCATTTAATGGTTCAGGCTCAGCCGGATTGATCCCACAATCTAACATAACCTTACTCTCCTGAGTCATGACAATAAAGCAAGATCTGCCCACCTGCTTGACACCACCTAAACAGAATAGCATAACTTCCTCCTTGTTGAGAAGTCTGTGTTGTTCTGTGCCACCATCATATTTATTTGTAAATTTTTGTTTATACTCAGGATTCCTGACACCAGAGTAATCACTTTCTGTGTTCTTATGACGAGTAAGAAGTGGGGGTCGGAATATTTTCTTTCCAAGTTCTTGGAGAAAATTGCTCCTCTCCTTTGCAGAAGCCTTGAGTGTTGAATGGATGGTGTTTATGCTAGTCGATGGAATATGAGGTGAGAGCCGAGTATGTGATATCCATCCTGTCGATTGAGCTATTTCTATTACCATCTCTGCATTTACAACTTCAGGTTTGTTTACTTCTAGAATTACCTCACCTGTCGCTTCATCGCAAAAGACAGCTGAGACTATAACCCCCTTAGGGAGCAACTTAGAGATTGTTTCCCTTGTCTCATCCTCGGGCAATCGGATTGAGGGATCCGTTCGGACAACAAACCTTTTTTTGATAGTCCTTGAAAGTGACGATAGATGATAAGTTAGTTCAGTTAGGGAAAATTTCGGATTCTTCGTGTAAAGGGCAATATTAGGGCCTTCAAACTTCGCTATCGATATTTGTGATTCAGAGGGGAGCGCTTCCAAGATATTCTTCGCAGCTAGACTTTCACGGTCAGATAGTCTCCTAGAGCTTTCACGGGGTAACTTTTTGTGTTTATGTTCTGTATTATCTATCTGAGCCAATTTTAATCAGCTAGCAATCCTAGACACTTTTCTCTGAATCAAGCTTAATAATTACATTAGTCAAGATATGAGATACACTGCCGGCAAGGTACTCAAGGGTAATCGTCGATAATATAATCCTATGCAATAAACTGCACCATAGTCTCCGCAAAGGTGAAGACGGAACGCATCGCAGCTAATATCTATATCGTCATTGCTCTGAGTGGCTGCTATTGACTCGAGATTAATGATTTGAAGCCAATTTCATGCAGAAGCCGCAGTCCCTCATCAGTAAGTCTATATTGCTTTAGATCTTTGGAGACATATTTATTCATCCTTCCTAAGTGATAATAAATTGAACCAGTTGATAATCCAGTCGCATTCCTAATTTCAGAGAAGCCTGCAGATTGATTCAAACCTGCTATAGCCTTCAGTATCTTTATTCGCGTTCTTCGGGCTCGAAGCTGAATCTCCCCGGTCAACAGGATCAATATCCATTAAAATTATTTATCTTTTACTAGGAGGTTACCTCATGTAATCTAATTTCAAATCCTGGCACTACCGATACCTTGCTCAGCCTAGTAAAAACATAATACTACTGACATTATTATTAGAGTGACACTCTAATTGGAATTGATTATCGTGTTGATGCCAACAATTATTCGAGAATGTTATAATCTTCCCTATCCTTAGTAAGACTTATACAGATATTCGCGGGAGATGGAACAATGGCGGGGTCGTAGCGAAGACAGGCATCGCAACGGGCTCCAGATCTCATAGATAGGGCATATAGTTGAAGACACCCGTGGATCAAGGGTTCAAATGATCAGAGTTGGCAGCTGTATCAGAACACATCCCTTCGACCCCACCATTGTAATCGCATCTT
>JAREAJ010000071.1 GCA_029240395.1 Nitrososphaeraceae archaeon | reverse complement strand
ACATAAAGATATATTTGCTGATTCGGATAATTTGATAATGGCTCATCGTAAGGGCAACAAGACTCACTCTTATAGCGCGCAGAGGTCAGGAAGCAAGAAGTACGCAAAAACGGAGAGGCGAAAGAGAAACAAACCCAAGGCATGAAACCTCGCCTCGCCGCAGGCGATCAAATGTTTATGTGAATTTTCCCGGGCTAGCTGTTTAAGAGCAGGTGTAGAATAATAGCTTAGGGCTCTGCCCTCACGACTCAGTAGCCTGGGTTCATTAATAATAAATATATAGCAAAGATTTTGCCTTTGAAACATGAATAGCAATATCTCATATTGGATACTGGCAAGTGTATCGGCGTTATCTTTTTTCGGACTGGGTCTTGCTAGCATGAGCGGTTTTTATGCATTAGCTCAAGGTACTACCGAGGGCACGACAGTGTCCATGGCGAAGGGTTCACAATCAGCAGATAATCCAGAATTTTACGTTCCTGCAGAGACTGCTGTAAAAGCAGGAGAAACTGTTACTTGGAAGAACGACGACACAGCGATACATACCGCCACGTCAGGAAGTGATGCAACTCCCGACGGCAGATTTGATACCAGCCTTGTTTCGCCCGGCCAAGGTAGCAAACCTATAACAATGCCGAACGAGCCAGGTCAATATCCATATTTCTGTACCCTCCACCCATGGATGGAAGGAACAATCACGGTGACATAGCTGACTCCTCATTTTTTATCTTTTCATTAGCTGAAGAGACTAGCAGGATTCCACTTTGGTTCATTTTAGAAGTATTAGTTTGGCGCACATTAATCCCGGAGACAAATACTGTGATTGGTAAGCGAACTTAGTAATTTGAATTAATAGATGGATCAGGGAGCTGTGTTTACCATTTACCTGTCAGATTAAATATAATCATAAAAGTTGATCCCTTTCGATGACATACCCTCGCTGTGAGCAGCAGCGAGTACACAGAAATACGCTCTATAATCGCATAGCAATAATTTTTAATTATGTGGTGTTCCAAACAGATGATATGAGGAACTACTACGAGGTCCTCAATGTCAGTACCAAAGCCAGTGCTTATGAGATAAAGCATTCATTTCGGAATTTGGCCCTAAAATACCATCCTGACAAAAATAAAAATTCAGAAGAGTCAAAACAGATATTTATGGAACTAGTAGAAGCTTATGAGGTGCTGTCGGATGAAGGTGCAAGAAGAAATTACGATTCTGCAAACCTATCAACTGGTAATACCTTTAGTTCTCCTCACAAATGGACTGCTCCGGCAGATTTCGATAGGATATATAGCTACACGCAGATTAAACGAAATTATTCCAAGTATTCAGAAAGGGGTGGAATGTGGGATATCAGTGAGGCATCAATCTCAAGCCTGTGGAGGGCGACTATTGTATTGTTTGCAAGTTTAGGAGCTATTGCGATTTATATTTTGATGTTGTCATAAAATCGCAATTTCTAAATTCTTATTTCATGTTTCACTTAGTCTCGTGTCTTCATGCCCGGTTAAATTATATTTTTTTCTTTGGCATCCCTCTGGAACGACGATAGATTTTATATCCAAAAAAAGCCGCCAGACTTAGGTTAACTGCGGAATAAATCAAAAACTGGAAAGAAGAGTAAACTAGAGCAACTGATAATCCAAATAATCCTACAATCAAAGCAATTCCAAATAAGATAAAAAGAGCTCGTCTACTAATCACTATTACAACGTATTACCAGTCAGACGTGATAAAAAGGCTTCTGATTTTCTCGCCGATGAAAATTAAATATTATAATCGCAAGCTAGGTTGATTGAAGCTGTTATGAATATTGACCAGATTTCATTTCCTGTCTAAGTGCTGATACATTAGGAATTAGGTGACGTCCACCCTACTTCTTTGCTAAGACTACTGGCCCAAAGAATTAAAAGAAAGCCAAAAGGAGGACTTAACACATGCGCTTGGTCGCAATCGGTAGTAGGGTTTTTGTCACAAGCCTCCGCCTAGCAGGAGTTCAGGGGATAATTGCTGACTCGCCTAGTCAGGCACTTTCTCAGATTAATAACATAAGTAGTTCTGAGAACGTCGGTCTTGTCCTCCTTAGTGATGATATAGGAAAGGAAATCCGTTACCAGCTAACAGAAATGCGAGCAAAGCGCCCCATACCGCTAATTTTCGAACTTCCATCTCCTGGGAGCAGAAAGGAAAATGTTGACTACAGATCGTTGTTGAAGCAAATTCTGGGAGTATGATGGAACAGGGTCTTTGCTCCTGCCTTCCAGATTAATTATTCACACTTCCAACCCAGCCCAACATCGACTAAGGTTGGAATAGATTCCCGGGGCCTTTGCCACCTTTGTCCTTGGGAGAATTTCCTTCTTCTAGGGGGACCAGATGTTCGCCAATAACTTTTCTTGCAAATATCAAGAAGGTTGTATGAGCGATCATCCTATTAGAAGGTCTAGTCATTCCTTCCCTTGCCTCCAGTGTTCTTGAGATTATCTCTACTGATTCTACGTCTACAAAATTGCTTCTTCTTAGCTCGGCGGCAGTTTTTTCCAACTGGTTGTACGTTGGACATATTGCAACAAAAGCTCCGCTGTTTTTGATGGAATTATAAACCTGCGGAATAACGCTCCATGGATCGCCTAGGTCAACAATTGCAACATCCGCGTCTTTAAGGTCTAACCCTAAGTGAGGGTCGTGTTGTTGCAATGTAACAGAATCAAGCACTCCAGCCTTCTGGAGGTTGCGTCGCGCCACAGACATAAAATCAAGGTTTACATCAAAACTATAGACATGTCCCTTGGGCTCAACGATACCTGCCATGAATGTAGTGAGCGCTCCACTCCCTGTTCCAACTTCTAAAACTATCGAACCATTTTTAATGCCTGTTCGAGCAACAATAAAACCCAGATCCTTAGGATATATAATCTGAGTTCTTCTCTCGGACTTCATTATAAAATCAAATGAAGTTGGTTGGATTAGGTAGATTGTCTTCCCTTCGGTTGATTTTATCGCGGAGCCATATTCCTTTCCAATTATAGTCGAAATATCTATAACCCCTAGATGGGTATGCATCTCTTTATTATACGCCGCCTTAACTAGCCATTTTTTTCTTGAGGTATGAAAAAGCAGAACATAAGATCCTTCGTCAATTTTCATCCTTAGTCAGGGTAGGATGCAAGAGGAGATAAAAAGTCTTGCTAATTAGGACTTAGTTCTTGTCTAATGTTGCATTTACAATTTTAGGATATTCTTGGCTGCAAGACGAATATCTTCAGCCTTTATTGTCTTTCTTCCCGCATGCAAGGAGAGATCTAACGCCTGTGATGCAATCCTTGTTGCGATGTCTTCGAGGATCTCCCTAAGCTCGCCCGCGGCATCATCTCCAACTCTGTCTGCTCCCGACTTTTTTATAAATCTGTACATAGCTGCAAGTCCCAATTCTGGATTCGCCGACATACAAGACAATATTATCAAGTGTATGTTAAACATTACTTAATTGGGCAGTCTCTTTAACTGTACACTGTACATCAAATCCTTAAGGTTGGCCAGATCCATCGCCCTCAAAGCCAGTCGGGTAACAATGAATAATGGCAACTATAGACATTTGATTAAAATTCCCGCTACCTTTGAAAAGCTACAGGACACTCTCTGCCCTGAATTGCCTACTAAAATTATATTGAACGCCAGCGCGGGTTCAAAACAGGACTATGCCCCTTGTTGATGCTCATATTCATCTCACAGATGGAGAAATCTTACAATATATCGACTCAATTATTACGACTCTCAAAGCAATGAAAATCAAAGTGTGTTCCGTTTGTGTGGATAATCGAACCTCGCTGGCCAGCATTGATCTTCTCCGAGACACTACCCTCCATAACATCATATCTCAATTTATTGGGGTTCACCCACAACGTGCTAATCATGAAGACGTGAGTGCATTTGAACATCTACTAGGGGCCAACATCCAGTCTGTGGATGGCATAGGTGAGATTGGCCTTGACAGAACCTACACTGAGGATGAATTTTCCCCTTACCCTAAACAAATTCAAGTGTTTGAAACCATGCTGCGTCTTGCTGAGAAATACAGTCGACCCGTTTCGATTCATTCCAGGGAGTCACTGAATGAAATACTCGAAATTATAAGCTCTTATAATATCCCAGCAGTTCTTCTACACTGGTTTTCGGGTAATAAAAGGCAATTAAGAATATGCATGGACAGAGGTTTCTATGTTTCTTATGGTCCCCC